>NZ_AFGF01000085.1 GCF_000219125.1 Acetonema longum DSM 6540 | reverse complement strand
ACGAGCAGCCGATAAAATGATATCCTCAAAAATAGAGGTGATAACCATACCACGAAAAGCGGGAAGAGGTTGATCGCTAATTAAGCAGTGTTAGGGTACGGGTTAGCTGACAGCAAGCGTTAAACTTATGCGGTAATTTTAAAATTTATTGACTCAAAATTAGGTGTTCAGGGAAAAAATAGGAAACAAGCGAGGTCTATGGATATCGCTTGTTTTCTTTTATATCCTTTTTAGAGTGTCAGAGATCAGCTAATGGAACCTGTAAAGCTTTGTCAAGCAATGATTAAGAAAAAATATCAGCATAGGAAAGCAGCTATCCCCAAGATTGCAAGAGATAGAATAGTGGGGAGCCAGACGGAGTAAGCCGCTTTCACCCTGGCGTAGTATATGCGTAAAAATTTTTTTAGTCCGGTGACTTTTACCACTCTTACGGGTTCTCCTCCAGCTTCTTTTTTGAGCATAAAAGAGTAAACAGCATTGTCATAGGTTGGTTTAGCTTTACGAATGCTGTGAATAAATTTCAAAATCAGTTTTGCGAATAGCCGGATTCCTTCGTTTAAAAATGCTGCGCCTTTTCCCTTTAATTTTGTATTGTTTCTAAGATGCCCGCTTTATAGTCGATTCTCCGAACAGGTAAATACTGGCATAATTCTTAGCGAAAATACATAGTGGGTAATATAGTTCAAATTCTGGATAGTGGGGGTTAGGCCTGTGTGTTCCTGAAATAAAATTACAAGGAGAAAAATGCATGGTGAAAAAAAGTGGTTTGCACGAAGACTTACACCGAGGATTGCAGGAACGTCATATTCAACTGATTGCCCTCGGCGGCGCTATCGGCGTTGGCCTGTTCCTGGGATCGGCCACTGCCATAAAGGCGGCCGGCCCGGCTTTAATGATTGCGTATTTGATCAGCGGGATTATCATCTTCTACATTATGCGCGCGCTGGGCGAAGTCGCTGTGGCCTATCCGGTTTCCGGTTCTTTCAGCGCTTACGCCAATCGGTTTCTGGGACCGCTGGCCGGTTATCTGACGGGGTGGACCTACTGGTTCATGTGGAGTGTCACCTGTATGGCCGAAATCACAGCAGTTGGAGTATACATGCAGTTCTGGTTTCCGGAGATTCCCCAATGGATTCCGGCCCTGGCAGCTCTGATATGCATGACGGTTATTAACCTGATTGCCGTTGAGGCCTACGGCGAATTTGAGTTCTGGTTTGCTCTCATAAAAATCGTCACGATCATCTTTATGCTTGTCGCGGGCTTGGGAATGATTATTTTTGGTTTCGGCAACAATGGGGTGCCGATTGGCATCTCCAATCTCTGGGTCTATGGCGGATTTTCCCCCCAGGGCTTGTCAGGCATTATGATGGCGCTAGTCATGGTAATGTTTTCCTATGTAGGGATTGAACTGATCGGAGTTACCGCCGGCGAAGCCCAAAATCCGGGGAAATCCCTGCCGGCTGCGATCGATAAAGTTCTCTGGCGGATACTTCTCTTCTATATTGGAGCCCTGTTCGTTATTATGTCCCTCTATCCCTGGAATCAGTTGGGAACCATCGGCAGCCCGTTTGTGCTGATTTTCGAAAAACTGGGCATCCGGGCCGCGGCCGGGATGATTAACTTTGTTGTCATAACCGCCGCATTATCGTCCTGCAACAGCGGCATTTTCAGCACGGGCCGCATGCTGTACAATCTATCGCTGCAAGGCCGGGCTCCCGGCTTGTTCGGCAATCTGAACAGCAGCAAAGTACCGAGAAACGCCATTCTGGTATCAGCGATCTTTCTGTTGCTCGGCGTTGGGCTTAATTATCTGGTTCCCGCCAAAGTATTTACATATGTAACCAGCATCGGCACCTTTGCCGCCTTGTGGGTCTGGGCCATTATCGTGCTGGTGCAGCTGCGGTTCCGAAAGGCATTAACACCGCAGCAGCAGGCTGGACTGAAATATCCGATGCCCGGCTATCCGGTCATAAACTGGGTCTGCCTGGTGTTTCTGGCATTTGTGGCTGTTGTGATGTGCCTTGATCCCGATACGCGCATGGCCATGATCGTCGGGCCGATCTGGCTGATCATGCTGACAGCTGCTTATTATTTTTTGGGGCTGGGGCAAAACAGACGCTAAAGGTTCCTCCGCCCCAAAGCTTAACCATCTTTATACAAGGATGGCTCCAAGTAAACAAGCAGTAATGCAACCTAGGCCGGTCTGACTCATGAGGCCGGCCCTTTCTGATGGAAATTTCTTGACAGTCGCGAAAAACCATGCAATAATGTATACAAAATAATATATACACAAACTTGGTTTGTAGGAAAGTGCATCTAGGGTTCCGCTGGCGACAGGACTGTGACCGAGCGATGCAAGATATGGCGGTGGCCATATTACACCGTGGGTATAAAAGACCCTGCGGCAGGTTTCTTACCCTTATTAAGGGAGAACTTGACGCAGGGTTTTGTTTATTTTTCTGCTCATACAATATGGCATAAGTCTGACGATGATGGGGTCAAGGGATGGAAATGCCGCTGCAGAGAGCCGGTGGATGCTGCGAACCGGTGCGGGGACCAGCCTGATACTCACCCAGGAGTCCTGGCGGTGAAGTGTGTGCCGGGCCCGGCATGCTTTTAGCCCCAGCGTGGCCGGGCGTTAACCGGAAGTCAGTCGACGGCTGGCGCAATGAGGCCAAAGTAGGGTGGTACCGCGTTTAGACGCCCCTATTGATGCTGTTTTACAGCATCAATAGGGGCGTTTTATTTATAGACCGCAAGATTGCGACTGCCGGCGTCGTGTCTTGACCTAATGACCATAAAGAAAGGATGAGTCATTGTGTCTGAAGTCATTAAAATTTTTGATACAACATTGCGTGACGGCGAACAGACGCCGGGGGTATGTTTGAATGTAAAAGAAAAATTGGAGATTGCCCAAAGTTTGGCCAGACTGAAAGTGGATTGTATTGAGGCCGGGTTTCCCGTGGCCTCTCCCGGCGATTTTGCGGCAGTCAGCCAAATCGCCGCCGAGGTAAAAGGTCCGGTGATTGCCGCTTTGGCCCGGGCCGAAAGAAAAGATATCGAGACAGCCGCCCAGGCCCTCCGGGCCGCCGAACGCCCCCGCATTCATACTTTCATTGCCACCAGCGATATTCATCTGCAATATAAGCTGAAAATGAGCCGGGACCAGGTCCTGGCGGCGGCCCGGGAAGCTGTGGCCTGTGCCAGGCGGTTCGTTCCTGATGTGGAGTTTTCAGCTGAGGACGCTACCCGCTCCGATTGGGAATATCTTTGCCAGGTGTACGGGGCCGCCATTGCTGCCGGTGCTACCGTCATCAACGTGCCGGATACAGTTGGCTTTATTGCGCCGGATGAATTCGGCGCCCTGATCCGGTTCATCCGGGAGAGAGTTCCCGGCATTGAAGATGTTACCGTCAGCGTCCATTGCCACGACGACTTAGGCATGGCAGTGGCCAACTCCCTGGCAGCGGCGCAAAATGGGGCTGCTCAGATAGAATGCACGATCAACGGCCTGGGAGAAAGGGCCGGTAACGCCTCCCTGGAAGAACTGGCTCTGGCTTTATACACCCGCCGCGACTACTACCGCCTGCATACCGGCCTGGATCTGTCCCGGATTTATCGCGCTTCCCGCTTAGTCAGCAGCCTGAGCGGGGTAGTGATTCAGCCCAACAAGGCCGTGGTGGGCGATAACGCTTTTGCGCATGAATCAGGCATTCATCAGCACGGTGTACTGAATAATGCCCTGACCTATGAAATTATTGCACCTGAGATTATCGGCCTGGCCGCCAATCAAATCGTGTTAGGCAAACATTCCGGCCGTCATGCTTTTGAGGAACGGTTAAAGCATCTGGGCTATCAATTGGAGAGCCACACCGTCGACGACTTGTTCCGGCAATTCAAACAGCTGGCTGACCGCAAAAAAGTGGTTTATGACCGGGATATTGAAGCCTTGGCGTTACAGCAGGACAGTTTCCGGGAAAGCGAACACTACCGTTTGGTAGAGCATCATGTGGTCAGCGGCAGTCAGGGCAGCGCCATTGCTTCGGTAAAGCTGGAGTCCAAGGCCGGTCTGACGGAGCAGGCATCCTGCGGCGACGGCCCGGTTGACGCCGTCTTTCGGGCGATTGAGCAGGCAGTGGGGTTCCCGGTGGAACTTAAGGATTATCAATTGAAAGCCGTTACTGCCGGTCAGGATGCTTTGGGTGAGGCCACTGTCCATCTTGAGCAGGATGGCAGGGTCTTTGCCGGCAGGGGGATTTCCACGGATGTGATTGAAGCCAGCGCCAAAGCCTACTTAAACGCTATTAACAAGATGCCGCCGGTCTGCCTGCAGCCTAGTGCCGCCATAACAAAAATTGCAGCAGGGGGAATTTAAATGGGAATGACCATGACGGAAAAAATCTTCGCCCGCAAGGCCGGCTTGTCCCGGGTGGAACCGGGACAGCTGATCCAGTGCCCGGTAGACCTGGTATTGGCCAACGATATCACCGGCCCTCCCTCGATCCAGGAATTTAAAAAAATCGGACGCCCGGTATTTGACAAAGAGAAAATAGTTTTAGTGCCGGACCACTTCATTCCGAACAAGGACATCAAGTCGGCGGAACAAGCCAAGGCTATCAAGGATTTCGCCCGTGCGCACCAGATCACTCACTATTTTGAAGTGGGCCGCATGGGCATCGAACATGTACTGCTGCCTCAAGTCGGTCTTGTGGCGCCGGGAGAAGTGATTATCGGGGCGGATTCACATACCTGCACCTATGGCGCGTTAGGCGCCTTTGCCACCGGTGTCGGCTCTACCGATGCCGGCGCCGCCATGGCCACCGGTACTGCCTGGTTTAAAGTCCCGGCCAGCATTAAGGTGGCGCTAAGCGGGAAACTTAATAAATGGGTCACAGGCAAAGATGTGATCCTGACTTTGATCGGCATGATCGGAGTGGATGGGGCCCGTTATCAGTCCCTGGAATTTGCGGGACCGGGACTGAGTTCCCTGACTATGGCGGACCGGCTGACTATCGCTAATATGGCCATCGAAGGCGGGGCCAAAAACGGCATTTTCCCGGTGGATGATATTGCCCTGGCTTATCTGAAGGGCCGGGTAAGCCGCCCCTATGAGATGATGCATGCCGATCCGGACGCCCGCTATGCCCGCACCGTAACGATTGACCTTTCACAGTTGGAGCCGGTAGTAGCCCTGCCCCATTTGCCGGAAAACGTAAAGCCGGCCCGTCAGGTGACGGATGTACCCATCGATCAGGTAGTCATCGGCTCCTGTACCAATGGGCGTCTGGACGATCTGGCTCAGGCGGCGGCCATCTTGCAGGGGAAAAAAGTTCATCCCCGGCTGAGGGCCATCGTTATTCCCGGTTCGCAGGAAGTTTATCTGGAAGCCATGGAAAAGGGCTATATCCGGACCTTTATTGAAGCGGGCGCAGTGGTCAGCACTCCCACCTGCGGCCCTTGTCTCGGCGGCTATATGGGAATCCTGGCTGCCGGTGAAAAGGCCGTAGCCACCACAAACCGCAATTTCCGGGGCCGGATGGGGCATGTGGACAGCGAGGTCTATCTGGCCGGCCCGGCAGTGGCCGCTGCCAGTGCAATTATGGGCCGTATCGGCCTTCCTGAGGAGGTGGCGCAATGATTTTACAGGGGAAAATATGGATTTATGGCGATAATGTGGATACGGATGCCATTATTCCGGCCAGGTATCTCAATACCGCCGATCCCAAGGAACTGGCTAAACATTGCATGGAAGACATTGATACGACCTTTGCCGGCAAGGTAAAACCCGGTGAGATGATCGTGGCCGGCCGGAATTTCGGCTGCGGCTCTTCCCGGGAGCATGCGCCGGTTGCTATTAAGGCCAGCGGTATCGCTTGCGTAGTGGCTGACAGCTTTGCCCGCATCTTTTACCGCAACGCCATTAACATTGGCCTGCCTCTATTGGAACTAGGACCGGCAGTCCATGAAATTGCCGCCGACGACACCCTCGCGGCAGATTTGGCAAAGGGGACGGTTACCAGTCTCAGCAGCGGCAAAGTATTTCAGGCCCAGCCCCTACCGTCTTTTGTGCAGGAAATCGCCGCCGCCGGCGGTTTGATCGAATACCTTAAGGGGGTTAAGGCATGAATAAGCAGATCGTATTGATCCCCGGTGACGGCATCGGGCCGGAAATTATAGCCGCGGCTCAGGCGGTATTGACGAAAGCGGCGGCTAAGAGCGGTATTCAGTTTACTTTTGAAACCCATCTGGCCGGCGGCGCGGCCATTGACGCCTATGATACTCCGCTGCCGGGAAAAACTCTGGCCGCAGTTCGGCGGGCCGACGCTATCCTGCTGGGAGCAGTGGGAGGTCCCCAATGGGACCAGGTCAGCCCGGAGATCCGGCCGGAAAAGGCCATCTTAGGGTTGCGCAAAGAACTGGGGCTGTACGCTAATCTTCGTCCGGTGAGGGTTCCGGCGGTTACGGCAAACTACTCAACGCTAAAACCGGAAATTGTCACCGGTGTGGATGTGCTCATTGTCCGGGAACTGAACGGCGGCATTTACTATGGCGAGCGTATGGAGGCTGGCATGGTCGAAGGCAGGGAACAGGCCTGGGATACCGAATCTTACAGCCGGCCGGAAATTGAGCGCATCCTCCGTTTGGCCTGTCAAGTCGCCAGAAAACGCCGTAATAAAGTGACATCGGTTGACAAGGCCAATGTGCTGGCTTCCTCCCGCCTGTGGCGAAAGACTGCCGGCCAGGTGGCGCAAGAATACGACGATGTCAGAATAGACCATATGTATGTGGATAACTGCGCCATGCAGCTGGTCCTGTCCCCGAAGCAGTTTGACGTGGTGGTGACCAGCAACCTGTTTGGCGATATCTTGAGCGACGAGGCCGCCGTCCTGACCGGTTCCATTGGGATGCTCCCCTCGGCCAGCTTAGGCGACGGGCCGGGACTCTATGAACCGATTCATGGCTCTGCTCCGGATATTGCCGGCCAGGGGATCGCCAATCCCATCGGGACCATTTTGTCAGCCGCTCTGCTTATGCGTCATTCTTTCGGCGCTGAAGCGGCAGCCGGGCAAATCGAGGCAGCGGTGGAACGCAGCCTGGCTGACGGCTATCGCACGGCTGATTTGTATCAACCCGGACTGACCAAGCTGTCCACTGAAGAAATGGGCCGTAAAATTCTGGAGAACCTTCGCTGATTCCTATAGATCCCCTACCATCTGATAGCCGAAGAAAAGGAGGTGAGAAGATGCAAGACGAGTATGAGCAAACGCAGGGCAAAAAGCCGGTTGCTACCAATGCACACAGCGATCTGAACCATGTGGGCGGCATTAGCGATGAACTGGGGGGCGTCGATCCCAGAGCAGATGAGAATTTGATCCGCCTGTCAGGAGGTAACTGATACTGAATCGTAGGATTTTCCCTATAGAAAAGCAAGCGGGATTCGCTCTGAATATCGCTTGCTTTTCTTCTGCTTTCCATTTCCAATGGGAGCAGGAAAAATTCCGCGGGCAGCGTATCATGAATAATACAGTGTAAAAACTAAAACAAGGTGGACATGTTGAGCATGCTGACAGGAGATAGGGGTAAAACGGTTAAACGATTGATGCAGGCAGGCGTTCAGGCCATCGGGCGGCTCTTCTTGCTGCCGGTGATCGGCCTCCTGCTTCTGACGTCTCCCGCATTTGCGGCTTATGATTTCATAGAAAACGGCAGTTTTCAGCAGAGGCTGGCAGGCTGGGAGTTTGAGGAGAACTTTCAGCCTGCCGGCAATCAGCCGGTTGGAATCAGCTGGTCTGACAATACGGTGTATCTAAACGGCAAGGTTGGGGACACGCGGCAGGGAATCCAGCAGAAACTGGCGGTGGATGTGGCTTCTTATTCGTCCTTGCTGCTTTCGGTGGAAGTCAGGGTGGATGCCGCCCGACAGGATGGCCTGGGACTGACGGGGACCGAGGCGCCGGTTGCCGTATACTGTATTTATACCGACGAGAACGGCCTGCTCCACAACAGCCTGGACGCCCAAAGCGGCAACCGGATGTTTTGGCGGGGTTTTTATTATCTGCCGTCCCAGCTGCCGGTTCAGGCCGGCGACGGTGTGCCGGTGGTCCAAGGGGCCTGGTCGTCCTTTACCTATGACTTAATGCGGCTGATGCCCCGGCCTAAGACCATCCATGCTGTCGGCATACAGGGGGCCGGCTGGGCCGGGCGGTCGGCGGCAGTGCGCAAAGTGGCGCTGGTGGCGCCGGAAGAAGGGCGGGAACTGGTGACCAATCCCGGTTTTCGGCAGCTTGCAGCCGGCTGGCAGGTGGAACAGGATTTTCAGCCCTCCGAATATCGTACTGAACTGATCACTCATAATGAAGGCTTACAGCTGAAACAGGCTTTCGGCGACAGCCGGGTAGGGGTAAGGCAGAGGATCGAAGCCGATGTAAGCGGCTGCTCATCTCTGATCGTGACAGCCGATATCAGGTTGGAGCGGCAGTCCATGGGCGGCACAGGCTGGAATGGCAATGAGGCGCCGGTAGCTCTCTTTGTGGTCTATACCGATGAGCAGGGCATCCTTCATGACAAGCTGCCGGAGGGCGCCTCGGAAAACAGCAGGTCTGTGTTTTGGCGCGGCTTGTACTGCCTGGACCCGGTCCCGCCGGCCATTTCCCTGAGAGGCGTAAAGGTCGAGCCGGACCGGTGGCAGACAGTAAGTTTTGAACTTATGGAACTGGATCCGAAACCGAAGGTTATTCATTATATCGGAGTGCATGGAGCGGGAAGAGCGCCCCGGGACGGGGCTATAAGGTTGCTCAGTCTCAAGTCCCGTTAGGAGACCGTTGAAAAAGGCCCATCTGCGTCGTTGCTCCTGCGGGCGGGCGTTCGACGTACCCTGCAAACGTACAGTCTCACGCCCGTCCTCGTCGCGCCTAACATCTGGACCTTTTTGAACGGTCTCGGAGTTAGGACGAAGCACCACGGAAAGGATGAAAACAATTGTCTGCATATGATTCGATCACACAGAAATTCCACGCTTATTTCACCAGGGACGCCAATGCTTGCGTGACCTTGGGGGTGGACAAACATTTGGATGAGCTGCCGGATCCGTCTTTGGCGGCCAGTCAGGCCAATGTCAGGGAAGGAAATGAACTGTTGGCGGAGATTCGCCATGTCCCCCGGGAAGACCTGGACTGTGAAAAGCAGCTGGACCTGGACTTGGCGGCTTTAGAAGTAGAATACTCTGTGTTTGGCGATACCTGCCGGTTTAACGGCAAACCCGAGCGGTTTCAAATGCCTACGGCCGGTGAGGACATCAGCAACGGGCTTTTTCTCCTGTTTGTCAGTGACCCGCGGCCGGCGGCTGAACGGCTGGATAATATCACCTGCCGCCTGGAAAAGGTTCCTGACTATCTGGACGGCCTGCTGGGCCGCCTGGATACGCCAGTCAAGCGTTGGCGGGATGTGGATGAGGAAAAGGTCCGGGAATTGCCGGATCTGTTTGCCACTGTCTCTCAGTGGGCCAGGCAGGAGAGCTATCCTGGTCTGGCGCGGCTGAACCGGGCCAGGGAAAAGGCGGAGACCGCCCTGAGCGATTATCTGCACCGTCTTCAGGCGATGCCTGTAACCGGTCAATTCGCAGTGGGACTCGGTCAAACCCGCGAAATTATCCGGCTGCGGGGCATTGAAAAGTCTATGGAAAGCCTGAAAAGCATGGCGCGGGACTTTTTAGCCGAAAATGCCGCCACGGTGGAGGAACTCCGGGCCAAGCTGGCGGCTAAGTATAAGCTGGATAAGAATATACAGACGGTTCAGCTGCAGCAGTACCTGAATAAACAGTACCAGGTTGATCCTGGCAAAGATGGGTCTTTCTCCGGCATATTGCAGCGGTATGAAGCCGAGCGGGGAAAAATCCTGCAGTTTATTGCTGAGCGGGATCTCTTCCCGGTGCCGGCCGATCAGGATATGCTGATCATCCGGACTCCCGGCTTTATGCAGCCGTCGATTCCGGCCGGGGCCATGATGTCGCCGCCGCCTTTCCGGGCCGGCGTCAGGCGCAGTATTATTTATCTGACTCTGGGGCAGGAACTGCTGGACGAACACACCGAGTTGTCCATACCGGTCATGCTGATTCATGAAGGCATCCCCGGCCACCATCTGCAGTTTGCCGCCGCTGCTTCTCACCCTTCCGTCATCCGCCGTCATCTCAACGCCATGGATCAGGCCGAAGGGTGGACCACTATGCTGGAAGACTATATGCTGGATCAGGGCTATATGGGAGATCTGACCGACGAGGCCCGGTTTATCTGCCAGCGGGATATTGCCCGGCTTGGCGCGAGAGTGGCCATTGATCTTTACTTTATGACCGGAGATCCGGAGTGCCTGGATGTGGGGGTCGAAACCGACCTTTCTGATCCGGATCCTTTTGTCAATGCCGGCCGGCTGCTGGATAAGGTCACTGGCTTTACCCCGGCCCGGGCCCAAGGCGAACTGAACTGGTACTCCCAGGACAGGGGATATCCGCTGTCCTATCTCACTGGCAACCGGCTGGTTTGGAAACTGAAGCGGGATTTGGCCAAAGCCCGCCGGGGAAAGGAAGAGGGGCTGGCCTTGGACCGGCTGTTCCATCAGGTGTATCTGTCAGCCGGGGCCATGCCGGTGTCGTATCTGCGCCGGGTGTTTCAAAATCAGGGACTTCTCTGAGAAATCCAGATAGAATAACAGCAGGGATTGCCGCCGGCAATCCCTGCTGTTATTCTATGTATGCTGCTATTTTTATTCGAAGTTCTCCGGATTCAGCCCTTTCAAGGCCGGCAGGACGAACCGGCCGTCTTTGCGGATCAGGACGTCGTCGAACCAGAGCTCGCCGCCGCCGTATTCCGGGGTCTGAATCGCCACCAGATCCCAGTGGATAGCGGACTGGTTGCCGTTAAAAGCGGTCTGATAGGCGTTGCCGGGAGTAAAATGGAAGCTGCCGCAAATCTTTTCGTCAAATAAAGTATCTTTCATCGGGTGATGAATATAGGGATTTACCCCCAGAGCAAATTCCCCGATATAACGGGATCCTTCGTCGGTGTCCAGGACTTTATTCAGTTTTTCTGTCTGATTGGAGGTTGCCTTTATGATCTTGCCTTGGGAGAACTCCAGCCGGACATTTTCATAGGTGACTCCCTGGTAAATCGCCGGCGTGTTATAGGTCACGTATCCGTTCACCGAATGACGGACCGGGGCGGTGAAGACTTCTCCGTCCGGAATGTTGCGCAGGCCGCAGGATTTCACGACAGGAATGTCTTTGATCGAGAAGGTCAGGTCAGTGCCCGGACCGATGATCTGCACCTGCTCGGTTCGATCGAACAGGTCGACTAACGGGTCTTCGGCAGCGGCCAGCTTAGCGTAATCCAGATTGCAGACCTTGAAGTAAAAATCCTCGAAGGCCTCGGTGCTCATACCGGCCAGCTGAGCCATGGAAGGAGTAGGATACCGCAGGACGCACCATTTGGTGCCGGTCAGGCGGACGTCGGTGTGGACCGGTTTCCACCAGTGCTGCTGGTAATATTGCATCTGCTGCTTCGGCACATCGGACAGTTCGCTGACATTGTCGGAAGCGCGGAGGCCGATGTAAGCCTGCATCTGGCGCATCAAACCGGCCTCCCAGTCGCCGTATGCCTTCATTTGTTCTTCGCTGGCTCCGGTGAGAAGAGTCCGCTGCAACGCGTTGTTTTTGGCAATGACAAAGGGAATGCCGCCGGCCTGATAAGCCTGGTCAACCAAAGCCTTGGCCAGGTCGATGCCCGTGTCGAAAACCTCAATCAGGATTTTTTCCCCCGGCTGAAGACTGGTGGAATACCGGATCAGATTTTTTGCCAGGGTTTGAATACGCGGGTCCATGGACAGCACCTCCGGAATTTTTACACTTTTATTTGGCCAGTTGCTTGACCGCCTGCTTCAGGCTCAAAGCAATTCTGCCCCGATCCTCATCCACGCTCAGGATCACTACATCCAGAATGTCTCCGACTGACACTACATCCAGAGGGTGCCGGAAGGGTTTATCGCTGAGTTCGGAACGATGGATCAGACCGTTGGTTTTGATGCCGATATCTACAAATACGCCGAAATCGATCACATTGTGCACCGTGCCCTTGACGATGCTGCCGGGAGTGAGATCAGACAGTTTGACGACATTCTTGCGGGTCAGGGGCGCCGGCAGATCTTCCCGGGGGTCGCGGCCGGGTTTGGCCAGGGCGGACAGGATATCCCGCACGGTTGGTTCGCCGGCGTCCAGTTCCTTGGCCAGTTTGGCCGGGTCGGCAGCCGGCAGCTGTTTTTGGATCAGCTGCTGCTTTTCCCGGTTGGCCAGGTCTTCCAGGCCGAATCCCAGGCGGTTCAGGATGGCTTCGGCGATAGGGTAGGATTCCGGGTGCACCGGCGTATTATCCAGGGGATTCTCGCCTTTTTGCAGGCGCAGGAAACCGGCGCACTGAGTAAAGGCCGCCGGGCCCAGGCGAGGTACCTTGAGCAGCTGTTTGCGGCTTTTAAACACGCCGTTGGCGTCCCGGTAGGCTACGATATTTTTGGCTACGTTGGCATTGATGCCTGCTACGTAAGTCAAAAGCGCCGGCGAGGCGGTGTTCAACTCTACCCCTACATGATTTACGGCTGACTCCACCACATTGCCTAAGGTATTGTTAAGTTCCTTTTGATTCACATCGTGTTGATACTGACCTACGCCGATGGATTTAGGGTCGATTTTTACCAGTTCGGCCAGGGGGTCCTGAACCCGCCGGGCAATGGACACTGCGCCACGGATGGTCACGTCCAGGTCCGGCATTTCTTCCTTGGCCAGCTTGGACGCCGAGTATACCGAGGCTCCGGCTTCGTTGGTGATGATATAGTGAACTGCCAGATTATGCTTGGCGATTAGAGTGGCCACGAATTCTTCGGTTTCGTAGGAGGCAGTGCCGTTGCCGATGGAGATCAGGCCGATTCCATGCTTTTTAATGGCCGTCAGCACCACTTCGGCCGCCTTCTCTTTTTGGGTCTCGCTCATGGTCAAATAAATGGCGCCGTACTCCAATACCGCGCCGGTGGGACTGACCACCGCCATTTTGCAGCCGGTGCGGTAGCCGGGATCAAGGCCCATGACCGTATGGCCGGCCAAAGGCGGCTGCAGCAGAAGCTGTCGCAGATTGAGGCCAAACACCCGGATGGCTTGTTTTTCGGCATTTTCCGTAAGCAGGGACCGCAGCTCCCGTTCCAGGGAAGGAAACAGCAGCCGCTTGTAGCTGTCGGCAATTGCCTCCTGCAAAAGACCGGAAAAGATCGACGGCTTGGTGATTACCTGCCGGGCGATCAGATCGGTGTTGGTATCATGGGGGGCATGAAGGTGCACTTTCAGCACTTCTTTATTTTCGCCCCGGTTGATAGCTAAAATCCGGTGGGAAGGCATCCGTTTCACCGGCTCACGGTATTCCTTGTACATCAGGACTTCTTTGGCGTCGGCTTCGGGCACCGCCAATTCGGTGGAAATTTCAGCCGTATTCCACAACTGCTTGCGCAGCATAGCACGAAAATCGGCCCGTTCGCTGATTTGCTCGGCAATGATATCCAAAGCCCCGGCCATGGCCTCTTCTGCTGTATGGACCTCTTTTTCCGGATTGATAAATTCTTTGGCAAAGTCCAGCGGATCGCCGCTTTGCTGTTCCTGGGCCAAAAGGATTTCGGCCAGCGGTTCCAGCCCCTTTTCCCGGGCAATCTGAGCCCGGGTGCGCTTTTTCGGGCGATAGGGCAGATACAGGTCTTCTAAGTCCTGGAGTTTGGTGGTGGCCAGAATCGAGGCCTCCAGTTCCGGGGTAAGCTTGCCTTGATCGGTAATACTGGTCAGGATTTCTTCCTGTCGTTTCACCAGGTTGCGTAAATACTGAGCCCTTTCATCCACAGAGCGGATTTGTTCCTCGTCGAGTTCGCCGGTCACCTCTTTGCGGTAACGGGCAATAAATGGGGTGGTGTTTCCTTCATCCAAGAGCTTGAGAGCAGCCTCAACCTGGTGTTGTCTGACATTCAGCTCACGGGCAATAATTACGGGAATTTCAGTGACAATCACGGTTTCACCAACTTCACAAAATTTATTCGTATGAGGGACCCGCCCGCCGCTAGGCTGGGGCACAGGCTTTATATATTATAGCATAGTTTAACCGAATTACGATAAATTTCCTGCTTTGACAGAACAACCCTGGTTTTCTAATTTATTTTATAGCTCACAATCTTTTGACAGTCAATGGTATAATACTACTGAGGTGTGATAAGATAAAAAAAACATTTCTATTTCTATCGGACTGTTCAGCACTTTATGGATATAATCTCAAGGAGGCGTGGTTATGTTAAAGATTAAAGAAACGCATTTGCCGGGCATTGGCGAAAAGTTTCAGGTAGAAACCCGCAGTGGCGATAAGTTAGTCATTGTGATTCATGATGATGGGAGAAGAGAACTGTATCATTTTGATAATGACGACCTGGATGAAACTGTCTCTATGATTACGCTGGATGATGATGAAGCCCGTCAAGTGGCTGCGATTGTGGGAGGTATGACCTATAAACCCACAGCGCTTGAAACAGTGGAAATTGCTTTAGATGAATTGGTGATTGAATGGTATAAAATTGAACCCGGCTCAAGCTGCATTGGACGCAATATCGGCGATTTGGGGGTGCGTCAGCAGACTGGCGCGACGATTATTGCCATTGTGGAAAAAGACCGCAAGCAAAAAATTAATCCGGGACCGGAGCAAGTGTTAACCGAGGATGCCACGATTGTCATAGCGGCTGAAAGAAAACAGATCAAAGCACTGAAGCAATTACTGAAATAAGCCGGACCTGTTCCGCGATAACTTTTTAAAAAGGGAATTCGCTTGACATTACATGAAGCAGAGCCATAATCTGCAACCTTACCATATGAAGGAGCGCCGGATCCGCCTGGATCCGGCGCTCCTCTTATTTAGACGGAAACAAGATCTGCCAAGCAGGCTTGTTTCTCGTTCACAGCGTATGCCAGCATTTTTGCAAATAACGATTTGATTTTATGATGGATGGGAAGGGGAAAATCAAGCCCTGACGAATAGAAAAAAGAGATTGGCTCAGCGATAGCAAGAAAGAATCTTTGAAAATATAATATGGCAGGTGGTTTTGCCGGTATGCCAGGCAAAACTATCTTTTGTACTTAGGTAAAAGATTGCAATCGGCACGAGCGGATTACATTCATTGAATTTGATAAAGCAAAGAGGCGGCATAAACATGACTTTATTGGACCTAATCACTCGTAGCAACCTCATCATCCTGTTGACAGGCGTGCTCATGATTGTTGGCGTACTTGGCGCCCGGTTTTCCTCGAAAATGGGAATGCCGTCCCTGGTTTTCTACATTGGCGTAGGATTGATTCTCGGTGAATTTTTCTACTATGACAATGCGTTTGTCACACAGCTGTTTGGAATATTTGCCTTGATTGTCATTTTGTTTGAAGGCGGACTGCAGACTCATTGGGAAGTGGTGCGCCCGGTGATGCGCCCGGCTCTGAGTCTGGCGACACTGGGCGTTGCGGCAACTGCCGGCGTGATTGGCGTTTGCGCTAAGTGGCTTCTGGATGTTTCCTGGCTGGAAGGACTGCTGTTTGGCGCTATCGTCGGCTCAACCGATGCTGCGGCTGTATTTGCCGCCATGGGAGACAAGAATGTCCGTCAACGGCTTTCCGCCACTCTGGAAGCCGAGTCGGGGATGAATGATCCTATGGCGGTTTTCTTGACGGTGCTGCTGATTGGCTGCATACAGTCGCCGGATATCAGTTGGAGCGAAATGCTCCTCAAACTGTTTTGGGAGATGGCGCTGGGAGGCTTGACCGGCATTGTATTCGGCAAAATGGCTGTCTGGGGCGTGAACAGGGTACAATTGAAATCCTCCGGCCTGTATCCCATTCTTGCCCTGGCCTTTGCCGTGGTAGCCTACAGCGCTACCTCGCTTCTGCACGGCAGCGGTTTGCTGGCGGTCTATCTCATGGCGATCATCCTGGGCAATTCGGATATTGTGTATCGTCAGGCGATTTTTCGATTTAATGAAGGGTTTGCCTGGATGATGCAGATTTTTCTGTTCATTCTGCTCGGTTGGCTGGCGTTCCCGGAAAAGTTGATGGCTGTGGCCTGGCAGGGATTGGCTTTGTCGGCCCTGTTGATTTTGGTTGCCCGGCCGTTAGGGGTTTGGCTGTCTACACCGGGGCGGGAATGGCAGCGAAACGAGCGGATGTTTATTGCCTGGGCCGGATTGCGCGGCGCCGTCCCCATTGTTTTGGCCATATACCCCTTGATGGCGCACATCGAGAAAAGCCAGCTTATTTTTAACGCGGTATTCTTTGTGGTCGTGACTTCGGCCCTCATCCAGGGATCAACCATTTCCTATTTGGGAGAAAAACTGGGCGCTATGGCGGCGGGACGGAAAAAGATGCCGCATATGCTGGAATTGGTTTCATTAGGGAAAACCGAGGCAGAAATCCTCGAAATTGAAATAGAGAAGGGCACTGCCCCCGACGGGCGGTGCATCGCTGCCCTGGGATTGCCGCCGCAAGTACTGATCGCCGCTATTGTGCGGGAGCAGACGGTGGTAACGCCCAAAGGCGGTACGGTTTTACAGTCGGGCGATATCATTTATACGCTGGTGCCCAAGAAGCAGAAAGATTACGTTCATCGCTTGCTGACCTCCTCCGAGGTTCAGCCGCAGTATGTGCCGCAGCCGCAATAAATGCTCTCTTTTGGGGTGCTGAGAACGGATGGGATAAACTGTGAATATAGTCAGTCATTTTATGCGCGGGCAGATCCTATCCCTGTCCTGGCCGGTGGTGCTGGAGATGACCGGGGTGATGCTAGTCGGTTTAATCGTAACCGCCATGGTTGGTCAATTGGGGGCAGTCAGTCTGGCGGCAGTGGGTCTGGCTACTGTCGTACAAATGTCCGCTGCCATGGTGTTTGCCGCTGCCGGCACCGGCGCAGCCGCCATCATCGCCAGAGAGGCCGGCGCCCGGCAGTGGGAGACAGTTCGGCGGATCACCGGGCAGGCTATAACGCTGGCGCTGATTTTTGGACTGTTCTTGGCCGCTATCGGTTACCTGGGAGCGGAACTTATTTTTCAGCTCGTCGATGCCGATCCGTCGGTAGCCCAGTTAGCCGGCAGTTTGTTAAAAATAGTGTTCCTGGTTTCGCCAACCTTTCTGGTGATGTCGGTTGGCTGTGCGATCCTGCGCGGGGTGGGACGCACCAGGGACTCATTCCTGATTAGTTTATTAAATAACGGTTTGAACATTGCCATTAGTTATCTGGCCATTTTCGGCATTGGGCTGCCGGCAGCCGGAGTATACGGAGCGGCCTGGGGGATTGTTTCCGGTCAGGTGACCGGAGGAATAGCGGCTGTGGTGATGCTGATGCATCAGCCTTTGATCCGTCTGAGCCTAAAGGACATGACAGTCTATCGCCCCGATGATGTCCGGCGCATTCTTCGCATTAGTCTGCCGGCCGGCATGGAACAACTGGCCATGCAGGGGGGCAGGGTTGCCTTTACCTTTCTCCTGGCCGGAGTAGGTCCGGTACAATTTGCCGCCCATCAAATCGCCATGCAGGTTGAATCGATCTCCTTTTTGCCTGGATTCGCCTTTTCCGTGGCCGCCATGACCCTGGTGGGGCAATCCCTGGGCCGGCATATCCCCCATCGGGCTGAACAGTATGCGAGGTTAACCCGGACCATGGCTATAGGGCTGATGAGCGGACTGGGGTTTGTTTTCATTTTTTTCTCCCAGCCTCTGACCCGTCTGTTTATTCAAGACCCGGCTGTCATTGCGTGGGGTTCGGCCTGTGTCATGATCGCGGCGGCGGAGCAGCCTACCCTGGCCTTGTATTATGTCATGGCAGGAGCCCTGCGCGGCGCCGGTGACACCAAGTGGCCGATGTATGTAACTGCAGTGGGAGTTTGGCTGGTGCGTATACCCCTTGTTTACCTGTTCATCGAGGTCTGGGGTTATGCGATAACCGCCGCCTGGTGGATTACCGCCCTTGACTTTTTACTGCGCAGCGCGGTGATGTGGCACCGCTTCCGCGCCGGCAAATGGAAAGAGGAAGGGGCTTGCTGACATTTGCCAGGAATAAATTTCCTAACCAAGAATCTGCCAACAGTGGCATAATCCTTCTATTTCGATGCATTCTAACAATGATGCAATGATAAAACCGAAAGGGGGGATTATGCAACATGCTAACCGCTAAAGAATTGATGCATCTGGAAGACTTTCTCAGCATGGAACAGTGCTGCGGGAATTTGATGAATCATTTTGCCAGTTCCATGCAGGATACCCAAGGAAAACAGCTTTTGCAGCAGATCGGTCAAAAGAGCCAGCAAAATTTCCAAACTATGAAAAAGCATCTGGGCGCAGGTCAAACTCTGCAGTAACGCCGGCAAAATCCGAATTAATCAGAAATAAGAGGTGAATCATTTTGGCGCAGCAAGGTCAACAGAATCAATCCGGCCAACAAGGCCAGATGAGCGGCCAGGGCATGCAGTTCAGCGACCGGGATGTCCTGCAGGTATGCTTAAACGAATCGAAACATATGGCGGAAGCGCTGAATACTTATATTCTTGAGGCCAGCAACGAGCAATTAAGACGGGATTATATGACCGTTCTGGGGGATATCTATACCCAGCAGCAGCAACTATTCAACCTTATGCAGCAAAAAGGCTATTATCAGGTACAAAACGCCAATCCCCAGGATATCGCCCAGGCTCAGTCCAAATTCAGCGCACAGGCGCAGCAGCAAGGCCAAATGTCTTAAGTCGAACTGCTTTGACAAGACGCGGATGGCAGATTCATTTCCTGTCTATCCACTAGCACGCATGCATTCCGACACAGAAAAAAGTCCTGAAAATTATTTTTATAGGACTTTTTTCTTTATTTATGCGGAATGATCTTGACAGAAAGAGGGCAAAACGGTATTATTATAATGTGAAGATAATTATTATTACATGATATTTTTAAAAAAGTAGGTGTTGTTTGTGGAATGCCGCGTGACATCATTATTGCGTGACAAGGGATTTAAAGTGACTCCGCAGCGTTTGGCCATTTATGACGTTTTGGCCAAAACTAAGGCTCACCCCAGTGCAGAAATGATTTTCAACGAATTGCAGCCGCTTTATCCGACTATGAGTCTGGCTACTGTATATAAAACCATTGAAATCCTTAAAGAACTGAAACTCATTCAGGTATTAAACGTGGGGGAAGACAGTTTCCGCTATGACGCTAAGACAGACAATCATCCCCACATAAACTGCTGTAAGTGCGGCAAGGTGGAGGATATCCTGGGAATTGACGCCACCGATTTCATCGATACGATTGCCAGTCAGACTTCCTACAGACTGACCGGACAGCAGTTCTATTTTTACGGTGTATGTTCGGAGTGTCAGAAGACAGAAAAATTGCCCCAATAGCTTCACGTTTCAGCCGTAAAGGCCCAAAAAAGATCTCCGCCGCTGCGGGGATCTTTTTTTGCGGNGTTTTTTTGTTTACATAAAGTACCGGTGGGCGAAAGTGCTTTAATGTGATATACTGAGGGGACGGAGAGGAGGGGTACTATGAACAAGACAGTACCTGTGAGCCTGGCTCCGGTGCTGATTCTGATCATTGCTGCTCTGTGCGTGCTGTATCCGTTCCGCCTGCATAAGCTGGTATATTCAACGGTGCGTCAAGGGGCTCAGGTCAAGCAGAACTATGAGACCCGTCAGCTGGAGGTTCTGGAGACCGGTCACTTCCGGGTCAAATACCATGCCGGCGACAGAAAGATGGCCGAAATAGTAGCCCAAACCGCGGAGAATTCCTATCAGCCAGTGACCGCGCTGGTAGGGAAGGCCCCGGCTGGCAAGACGCTGATAGTAATGCACAGCGATAAAGATGAGTTATATAAGGCATTTGGCTGGACGGGAAACCAAAGCGCCATGGGGGTATACTGGGGCGGAGTGATTCAGGTTCTGGCGCCGGATGTTTGGCTGCAAGACAAGGTATCAGCGAAAGAATTTATGCGTACCGGCCCCATGGTCCATGAGTTTACTCACCTGGTATTTGACTATCGGACCAACGGCAACTATTCCCGCTGGTTTACCGAAGGGCTGGCCCAATATACCGAATACAAGATTAACGGCTATGAATGGCTGACCCCGGACAACACCCTGAATGGCAGACTGTTTACTCTGGATGAGCTGGATGCGCAGTTTGACTCGCTGGACAATCAATCGTTGGCCTATCGTCAGTCCCTGGCGGCTGTCCGCTACATCGCCGAGGTTCACGGGGAACAGGCGCTGCAGCAGGTGATTCAGAGCCTGGAACAGGGAGAAAAGATCGACAGGGCCGTTCAAAAGGCTACCGGCCTGAATTATCAACAATATGAGGCCGCTTGGCTGGAATGGGCCAAGGATCATATGAATCATAGCGGTGATACGGATATTAGCACCGGTTATCCATAAAAAGCATCCTTTACTGACCTTAAGGGCAGCTGAGGATGCTTTCTACATAGAAGGCGAGCATCCAAAAATGTGGTACCTGAGGAATTCTTGTGGCAGAAGCTTACCCATGGTACAATAAACATTAGCAATACTTATGTACGAAAGTTAAATTCTACACTACAAAGAGGGGATCAACGATGCGCTTATTCCAGGCTTGTGATATTCGCGGCATTGCCGGTAAAGATCTGACGGACGAAATGGCGGCCAGGATCGGCCGGGCGGTGGGCGTCAAGCTGTCCGGACAAAAAGTAGTGGTGGGCGGCGATGTGCGTCTCTCCACACCGGGACTGCAGGCCATCATGGTCAAAGCCCTGGCTGAATCAGGCTGCCATGTGCTGGACATCGGCACGGTGGCCACGCCGGTATTTTATTATGCATTGAAACAGACTCAGGCTGACGGCGGAGTCATGGTGACAGCCTCCCACAATCCCGCCCCCTATAATGGTTTTAAACCGGTTCTCGGCAGTCAGCCTGTTACTGAGGAGGATATCGCCGAAATCGGCGAAATGGTGGCGGAGAACGCCCGGATTGATGCTACCGGCAAAATAGAGCAACTGACGGTCATAGAGGATTATCTGGCGGATACGGCAGCCAAGGCGGCCCCCGGCAAGCTGCGGGTCGTAGTGGATGCCGGCAACGGCGCGACTTCGACCATTGCTCCCAGGCTTTATCGCAGTCTGGGCTATGAAGTTATTGAACTTTTTTGTCAGCCTGACGGCCTTTTTCCCAACCGGGCGCCCAATCCGGCCCTGGCCGAGAATTTGGTTGCATTAGGCGAAGCGGTACGTCGGCACGGCGCAGCCTTAGGCATTGCTTTTGACGGCGACGGGGACCGGGTGGGCTTCGTGGATGAGCAGGGCCGCGCTGCCGACAATGATGATATCCTGGTCTTACTGGCCCGACATTATCTGGAAAAATCCGCCGGCCCGGTAATCTATGACGCCAAATGCTCCATGGTGGTACCGGAGGAAATCGCCCGGGCCGGCGGTCGACCGGTGATGGCCAGAGCTGGCCATACCTTCAGCAAGACCGCCTTTATCCGGGAAAAAGCTCTGCTGGCCGGTGAGATCAGCGGCCACTTCTTCCTCTCGGAATTAGGCTATGACGACGCCATGTTTGCCGGACTGAAAGTGGCTGAATTCGTGGCCGCCCATCAGTCCCTGGCCGCCTTGCTGGACGATATTCCCAACTACCTTTTGACCCCTGACATCCGGGTCCCCTATAGCGGCAGCGATAAGGAAGCCATTCTGGATGATATTGCCTACAAACTGGCCATTTATCAGCCTAATCGCATTGATGGCGTACGGATTGACTTTCCCGATGGCTGGGCCATGATCCGGGCCTCGGTCACCGAACCCTTATTTACCCTGCGGTTCGAGGCTAAGTCAGCACAGCGGCTGACGGAAATTGCCGGCCTTTTACTGAATGCTGTGCCGGAGGCAGTCCGTCAAGCCGTCGTGGAATGTACGCCCCGGGAATATATACAATATTTTACAAGAGCCCGACTGTAAGAGGAAAATGACCGATAAAGGCGAATAATGAAATATGCCCAAACTGTCTGTAAAGGAGCCCTTTCCATGGAAATTCATGTCTTGGCCAGCGGTTCGACTGGCAATGCTACCTGCCTGAAGTTCGGCGAAACTGCCGTTCTGGTAGATGCCGGCATCAGCGCCCGGCGGATCAAAAAGGGACTGGACGAAGTGGGCATCGGCGTGGAAAACCTGTCAGCCGTACTGATTACCCATGAGCATACCGATCACATTAACGGACTGAAAACTTTGATGAAAAGATACCAGGTACCGGTCTATACCCGTCCTGACACATGGGATGCCATATCATTCCGTTCTCTTTTGCCTGAGGTCCGCTGCCTCCCCTTGGCTGACAGCCTGGATATCGGCAATGTCAAAGTCGAGCCCTTTTCCATTTCCCATGACGCAGCCGACCCCGTGGGGTTTTCCTTTTACCATGCCGGCCGGAAATGCTGCCTGGCGACAGACTTGGGATTCGTAACGGATCCGGTAAAAAAAGCTCTCACCGGATCCGACACCGTAGTCTTAGAAGCCAATCATGATGTAGATATGCTGAAAACCGGCTCTTACCCCTGGCCCCTCAAGCGGCGCATCATGTCCAACAAAGGCCATCTGTCCAATGTGGATGCCGGCTGGACCTTAGTCCGGCTGGCTCAAAACCGTCATACCGACATTTTTTTAGCACATCTCAGCCGTGAAAACAACCGCCCGGACATTGCCCAGACCACCGTGACCGGCATTTTGGAAGAAGCCGGGTATACTCAAACTGCGGATTTCACACTCTATGTAACGTACCCCGATCGTACGGTGAGTTCTGATGCGGACGGGCAAAAATAGCGATAATTCCGAGATGCTTCACATCTCTTAAGGAGGATCATTATGAGCAAGTGGTATCGTACTTTGGCGCCTTATTTCATTATTGCCGTTTTTGGCGCTCTCATCGGCGGTGGTCTGGTATTGGGCTACGGAGGGAATTTCCTGGCTAAACCCATACCTCAGGCGCAGCAGTCCTTTCCACCCATCGCTCAGGCCAGTATCTCCGACGCCCGCAACACGGCGATTGTCCGCGCAGCACAGCAGATCTCCCCGGCTGTTGTCGGCATCACCAATAAAGCCTATGCCCGGGACTTCTTCAATCGTAAAGTCCTGGTTGACCAAGGCCAGGGCTCCGGCGTCATCTTTGACGCTAAAGGGTATATTGCCACCAATTATCATGTGGTGCAAAATGCCGCTGAAATTACAGTTTCCCTGCTGGACGGACGCAATTTCCCGGGAAAAGTGCTGGGAGTTGACCCGGCAACCGATCTGGCTGTCGTAAAAGTAGAGGCAACCGATCTTCCCGTGGCCGCTTTCGGCGATTCTGATCAGCTGATGGTCGGCGAACCGGCCATCGCCATCGGCAATCCCCTGGGCGTAGAATTCAAAGGCAGCGTTTCCGCCGGCATTATCAGTGCCCTGAACCGCTCCCTGGAAATCGGCGAACGCCGCTTCAAGCTGATTCAGACCGATGCCGCCATCAACCCCGGCAATTCCGGCGGAGCCCTGGTTAACGCCGACGGAGTGGTTGTCGGCATCAACAGCGCCAAGATTTCCTTTACCGGTGTGGAAGGCCTCGGCTTTGCCATCCCCATCAACACCGCCCGCCCCATCCTTCAGTCCATTATTGAAAAAGGTAAAGTCGTCCGTCCCTATTTAGGCGTCGGCGTCCTGGACAAGAAAACCGCCGCTCAATACGGTTATGAACTCAACGCCGAAAAAGGCGTTTACGTGGCCAACCTGACCCTAAACGGCCCGGCGGATAAAGCCGGCATTCAGCGAGGCGACCTGATCATCAGGATCGCCGGCATGGAGACCAACACCGTAGTTGACCTCAGAGCCGCCGTTGAAGGCAAGCCCATCGGCAGTACGGTCGAGGTCATCCTGCAGCGGAATAACAAGGCCATGACCCTGAACGTAGTATTAGAAGAAATGCCCAATGAGCAGCAATAAATGAGAATCAGCATTGTCTGCGTTGGCAAAATCAAAGAAAAATACCTCACCGCCGGCATCGCTGAATACACCAAGCGTCTAACCCCTTACTGCCGCCTGGATATCATCGAAGTTGACGAAGAGCGCATGCCGGACAACCCCTCCGACGCCGAAAAACAACAAGTCCTCAGCCGCGAAGGCGATAAACTTTTAAAAAACATCAGGGCTGCCAGTTATCTGGTAGCCCTTGATGTATATGGCAAGCAGCTGTCCTCGGAAGAGTTGAGCGCTAAACTGGATGATTTGGCGCTAAAGGGGCAGAGCGATATCACTTTTGCTATCGGAGGCGCATTTGGCATTGCGCCTCAGGTATTGGCTGCGGCTAAGGAGAGACTGTCGTTTTCGAAGATGACGTTTACGCATCAGATGGTGAGACTGCTGCTGGCGGAGCAGATTTATCGGGCGGTGAAGATTGGTAGAGGAGAACCGTATCATTGGTAATGGCGAAAAATAAGTCGAAGTTCCTGCAAGTGTTTGGATATTTGCAGGAACTTTTGTATTTGAACAGTAATTTATATAAAAACAAACCGTCCAGCGCGGTAGGAGAGGAAGGGTCTTATGCTGGAGGTGTACTGGGGCTGCCTGGCATTTGGCGTGGCATTTGCGGTGATTACGATTCTGTTTGGCGATATTGCCGATAGTGTGTTTGACGGCGTGCTTGACTCTTTTTCTGTTGAGCATGGCGATTGGTTTGAGCCGGTGGTTCTTGTCGGGGGAGTAGCCAGCTTCGGCGGGGCAGGCGTGATATTGAGCGGATATACGGATTACAGTGCGGTTAGCGTCATTGTTTTGTCAACGCTGGCAGCATCCTTCTTGTCTGTGTTGGTGAATTTTGTCTACGTCAGGCCGATGAAACAAGCCGAGAACTCTGTCGGTTTTTTCACCAAAGACCTGATTGGCAAAACGGGCGAGGTGATAATCCCCATTCCGGCATCCGGCTATGGCGAGGTATTGCTCAAAGTGGGGGCCGGCCATACCAACCAAATAGCGGCAAGCAGCGAAACCCTGGATATTCCTGCCGGCGCTCCGGTCATCGTATCGGCGGTCAGAGACGGAGTTTTGTATGTGTCAAGTCAGGGAGAACGCGCTGAAGAATAGGCCTGAAAAGTGGAGGAGGAACATAATATGATTATCGTAACGGTATTGGTTGTCCTGATTGTTTTGGGTTTAGCGTTTTGGGCGCGATATCGAACCGTTGGCCCTGATGAGGCCATGATTGTAACCGGTTCCTTTTTGGTAGGGGCTGACGTGCTTACCGATGAATCGGGGCGGAAGATTAAAATCGTCAGGGGTGGCGGTGCATTCATTCTGCCGATTTTTCAACAGGCGGATAATTTATCCCTGCTTTCGCACAAACTGGATGTTATGACACCCGAGGTTTATACTGAGCAGGGAGTGCCGGTCATGGCGGACGGAGTGGCGATTATCAAGGTCGGCAGCGCCATTGAGGATGTGGCCACCGCTGCCGAACAGTTCATAGGAAAGCCTTCGGAGGCATTGAAAGCTGAAGCGCAGGAGGTTTTGGAGGGCCATCTCCGGGCCATTTTGGGAACCATGACGGTAGAAGAAGTATACCGCAACCGGGATCGCTTCGCTCAGGAAGTGCAGAGCGTGGCGGCCCGCGATTTAAAAAAGATGGGCCTGCAGATCGTATCCTTTACCATTAAGGACGTGCGGGATAAACAGGGGTATCTGGATGCCCTCGGTAAACCCCGCATCGCCGCCGTCAAGCGGGACGCGGAAATTGCCGAAGCCGAAGCGATGCGCGATGCCCGCATCAAAAAAGCCCTGGCAGATGAGCAAGGGCAAAAGGCGGAACTGCTGCGTGATACCAATGTTGCCGAGGCGACCAAGGAAAAGGAACTCAAGATTGCCGTCTTCAAACGCGAGCAGGATACAGCCAAGGCGGAAGCCGACCAAGCTTACAGCATCCAGCAAGCCCGTTCGGAACAGATAGTCACCCAGGAACAGATGAAGATCGAAATCGTGCGCAAAGAGCGGGAAATCGATGTGCAGGAAAAGGAAATTCTGCGCCGGGAAAAGCAATTTGATGCGGAAGTGAAAAAGAAGGCCGATGCTGATCGCTACGCAGTGGAGCAGGCGGCTGAAGCGGCCAAGGCCAGAGAAATCCTAGAGGCTGACGCCCTCCAGTATCGTATTGAGGCGGAAGCCAAGGCCAGTGCCGAACAAAAGCGCCTGGAAGGTTTGGCGATCGCCGACGCCGAGCGGGCCAAAGGAACAGCTGAAGCTGATGTTGTGCGCCTAAAAGGCTTAGCGGAAGCACAGGCCAAAGAAAAGCTGGCCGAAGCCTTCGAAAAATTCGGCGAAGCCGCTGTGCTGGATATCGTCATCCGCATGCTGCCCGAATTGGCCGGAAAAATCGCCGAGCCTTTAAAAACCATTGATAAACTGACGGTGGTGGATGCCGGCGGCGGCGACGGGGCGGTAAAGGTCAGTAAATACGTGACTGCTTTAATGGCAACAGCTCCCGAAATGCTGAAAAATGTTTCGGGCGTAGATATGGAGCGTATGATTCAGGGCTTGCTGCATCAGCCGGCGAAAGCGGATGAAGAAACAAGGACGGAAGATTGATAAGAGCGAAGTTCGAAAGACGTTTTGGCAAGCTTATAGAATTGGAATTGATTATTGAAGACAAAGCAGGAAACCGCTGCGTTATGCAGCGGTTTCCTAAGTTATTCTTATCAGGAACATCCTTTAATCAGGAAGCTTCCTGCTGTTTTCGCGTTTTTACCCACTTTATGAGCTTTTCAGCCGTATTGTAAATATTTTTAGAGTTCTTGGTAAGCAGGGGGCCCATAATAGCCAGGATCAGCACGTATAAAACAGAGAAGGATTGTACGACCGGTAACAGCCCGCCGGCCTTGCCGATGTTCGCCATAATAATCGAAAATTCTCCGCGACTAACCAAGGTTAATCCGATATTAGCCGCTGCGCGGTGTGATAGCCCGCCAATACGCCCGGCAATCTGGCCGGCAAGAAAATTGGCGATTACCGTCAGCAATACTCCGGCAAGGGCGACTCCGACCGACCCACCCAAGGAAAAGGGGTCGATGCTCAGTCCGAAACTGAAAAAGAACATGGCGCCGAAGAAATCGCGAAACGGGATGACCAGGTGTTCAATTCGCTTCACATGCATGGAATCCGCCAGGACAATTCCGATTAATAATGCGCCGATAGCCTCCGCTACATGCAGGGTCTCGGAAAATCCTGCAACTATAAACAGCATGGCGACAACGAGGAGCAGGAAGATTTCTCCCGACTGAATGTTCAGTACCTTGTCGACGTGACCGATAATTTTTCGACCCATGAATAAACAGAACAGGATAAACCCGAGAGCCCCCAGGGAAGTTCCCAGTATACCCAGCAAAGTAGTCTGCCCGCTTAGCACCAACCCGGACAAAATGGACATGTGAATCGCGATGAATAGATCGTCAAACATAATCATGCCCATGATAATTTCCGTCTCCGGATTAGCCGTGCGTTTCAGATCAACCAGAACTTTGGCGACAATAGCGGTGGAAGAGCTGACCATAATACCGCAGACAACCATGGTTTCGGCTAGGGGATAACCCATCATCCAACCTAACAACAGCCCGGCGCCAAAATTGAGGGCCACATACAAGATCCCCCCTGTGATGATTGTCTTTCCGGATTTTAAGAGACGCCCCACGGAAAATTCCAGGCCAAGATAAAAAAGCAAAAACAGTACGCCGAGCCGGCCTAGAAAATCAATGAATACTACGCTCTCAATAAAGCGGAAATCAAAAATTCCAAGCTGCGGGGCATGTGGTCCAACCGCCATGCCGACGAGAATATAAAACGGAATAATGGAAAACTGAAATTTATTGGAAAGCAGCCCCGCAAAGGCAATTAAAGCAACGGCAAGGCCGAGCTCAAAAATGAGTATATGCATAGTTTCCCTCCCTCATTCCAAATTCGTATGAGTTGCTTTCATAAAATTGGCTTCCGTGCGGTAGGATATCTTTTAATGCTTTTACTTGTTGTATTCGCTGGCAATTACGAGGATGGAATCAGTGTCGAAAGTATAGTCAATCGTTTCTAACGCCTTAGGCACAGGCCATATCACCGATGATCCCGGTGAATCTGAGCTTCCTCATCATCCAGAATACCCACAGAGACGCTTGCGGCGGGGTTCTCCGACGCAAAAAATCAAATTTCTGCGGCCGTTGTTATGAATAACAATCGCCACTTTGTCACCGCTGCGGGGCATAAGCCGGAATTGCGCCCGATTTCTGGCAAATCGGATTCATAAATATCCACTGCAACCGTCTCTTTGACAAAACGGCAGTTGAAAATTTTTCTCACATTATTATTATAGCATAGGTAAAATTTTTGATCAAATTCCGTCTTTTTTGGTTGTTTTCTCATGTTAACTTCATAAAAGACTATTTAACTCAATATTACACCGGCTACCTTTATGATTTGAGGCCTAAAGTTGTGCTGACTCGATTTTTGCGCTGTACTGGCCGGGGAGTATCTGAATAACTATGGAAATATAAAACGGCATCTCGTAACGAGATGCCGTAGAAGTGCCCGGCTATGCGTTCGTATGTCCATATGCTGTGGGCGTTGCTGTGCGGGCATAATGGGCGCTCACATCGGTAATGGCCTTGAGTCGTTTTGTCAAGGGGGGATGAGTCGAAATAATGGTGGCCAACCAAACAAATAAACCGCGCTCCGTGTCGGCTTGCCGAAGAAAAGCGTTCACATTGACCTTGTTGTAGATCTTTTTGCCGGCGGCTAGAATCAACAGGCCGTTGACCGCGCCGTCAGGGACATAGTAAGCGCCGAAACTATCGCAAGTGTATTCGCAGCTGCGCGAATACGCTGGGCCCAAAAACGGAATCAACAAGCCTGGATACACCAACCAGCGGCGTGATAAGTGCTTCTGTTTGATGTGCGCCAGTTCATGGGCTACAATAAACGCCAGGGCATCCTCCCCTTCTTCATAGGCTAATTCCAAAACATCCGAAAAAATAATAACGAAGTTACGCCCCAGGAAACGAGTCGCCATAGCATTCAACGTTCCGCCAGCCTGCATGACATAAATATCCGGGACGGCCAGATTCATTTTGGCTGCCAGATCAGTGGCCAAATGATAGACCTCCGGGAATTGGCTTTCCGACACTTTGACGGAATTGGTGCGAACCTCTCCTAAGAATACTCCAGTAGCGATCCAGACCATTAAGGCAAGAAATAAGATATAAATGATTCCCACGATACTGAGGATTAACGCAAGATAGGTCATGATGCTGAATATGAGGCAAACAATAAAAAAAGCCTTTTCTTGCGGGTGTGGCAGTGGCTTATTCATGTACTCACTCCTTTGCAGTTATATTGGTTATCTATAATATATCGTAAGAACTTCGACATTTCTAAACAAAGTTGGCTAAGAAAACCGGCAAAATTGTGTGTCGGGGACGGGGTTATTAAGAAATGTCATAAAATCAAGCACCGGATGTTTCTTCTTTTCCGATAAGTTCTCGAAATCCTTTAACAGCTTTCCGCAGGAGCCATGACGCCACCTTTGTAGTTATAGGATGAAAAGGTTTAAGAGAAGTTCCTGCAATATGTTGATATTTGCAGGAACTTCTTTATTTGTATGGTAATTTATTGGTAGGAAGTAGAGCAGGAGTTGCCTGTTGGAGCTAAAGTACAAAAATCTAATAAGACTTGAAGAGAGGTAAACTATGGGTAAATTTAAATTAGCGCTTATCGGTTGCGGCTACCTTAACGAAATTGTAGCTAATGCATGGAAGGACGGCTATCTGCCGGAGTATGAACTGATTGGCGTTCTGGGAAGGGATTCTGAGCGTGTAAAAGCATTCGCGGAACGGCACGGTTGTAAGGCCTGGGCCGATATTGACGAACTTTTGGCAATAAAGCCGGATTTTACGGCGGAGGCCGCATCCGTTAAAGCTGTTCAGGATTACGGTGAGGCGATACTGAATGCCGGTTCAAACCTCGTTGTGCTGTCAATTGGCGCCTTTGCCGATCGCGAGTTTTACGAACGCATAAAAAATACCGCTGCCCGGAATAAGCGCCGGGTATACATCGCCAGCGGCGCTGTAGGCGGTTTTGATGTTCTGCGCACAGCCGCTCTGATGAGCCCGATTAGAGCTTCCATCGGCGCGCAGAAGGCTCCGGCTTCACTTAAAAATACGCCGCTTTTCAATGGGGAATTAATGGACATCACGGCGCCGCAACAGGTGTTCAGCGGCACCACCAAGGAAGCGATTGCCTTACTGCCGACCAAGGTAAATGTAGCAATTGCTACCGCCCTGGCCAGCGCGGGTCCGGAAAATACAGCCATGACAATCCAAGCCGTGCCGGGCTTCAAAGGCGATGAATATAAAATTGAAATACAAGGGGCAGAAGTACGCGCTGAGCTCAACATCTATTCACGTACCAGCGCGATTGCCGCTTGGAGCGTAGTAGAAGTTTTACAAAATGCCGTAGCGCCAATTGTATTTTAGGAGTATATGCAGATGTTTAAAAAAATAGTTGCCATAGAACCGGTAAGCCTGATACCGTCAGCTCAGCAGAAACTCTATGATTACGCAAAACAAGTCGTGTTGTTTGATAATATTCCGCAGGACGATGCAGAAATCATTCGCCGTATTGGCGATGCTGACGCCGTATTGCTCAGTTATACCAGCCGCATAGAAAAAAACGTACTTGATGCCTGCCCCAACATCCGCTATATTGGCATGTGCTGCAGCTTATATTCCGAAGCAAGCGCCAATGTGGATATCCGTACCGCCCGTGCCAAGGATATCACCGTTTATGGCATCCGCGATTATGGCGACCAGGGCGTTGTCGAATATGTAGTCTGCGAACTCGTCCGCTATCTCCATGGTTTCGGCGGTAAACAGTGGCAAGAACTGCCGGTAGAACTTACGGACTTAAAAGTCGGTATCGTTGGACTTGGTACTTCCGGTCAGATGATAGCCGCCGCACTTCAGGCCCTGGGGGCTGATTTATATTATTTCAGCCGCACCCGCAAACCGGAACAAGAAGCAAAAAATATCAAATACCTGCCGTTGAAAGAATTGCTGCCTACAGTGGATGTCGTCTGCACCTGTCTGAATAAAAACGTTATTTTATTCCACGACGAACAATTTGAGTGGTTTGGTCACCACAAAATCATGTTCAATACCTCCATAGGCCCGTCCCACGATGTTGCCGCCCTTGCCAAATGGCTCGCCCACGGAGATAATGAATTTTTCTGTGACACTGCTGCCGCCCTTGGGGATAACACAGGTAAGCTTCTTGCCAGTCCCCATGTAAACTGCATGAATATATCATCCGGTCGCACCCAACAGGCTTTTGACCGGTTGAGTGAAAAAGTGCTGAAAAATATTGAAACATTTCTAGGAGGCTAACTCACTATGTATCAGATCGTTATAATCCATGATTCGCAACAACTGGAACAAGCCTTTCACATCCGGCGTAAGGTCTTTATTGACGAGCAGCATGTGCCGGAAGAATTGGAAATGGATGATTATGATCGTCAGGCCGATACCCGGCACATTCTGTTGCTGGATGATCAGGGGCAGGCAGTGGGAACCGCCCGATTCCGCCCTTATGGCGGCGGCGTGCTGAAAATTGAGCGGGTAGCCGTGACGGGCAAGCAAAGGGGTCAGGGCGTTGGCAGAAGAATCATGGAAGCCATTGAAGCTGAGGCGAAAAAAGAAAAGTATGATTCGTTAAAACTATCGGCCCAGCTGCATGCCAAATCGTTTTACGAAGGTCTGGGGTATCAGGCTAAGGGGCCGATATATATGGACGCCGGCATTGAACATGTGGATATGTTCAAGCAGATATCCCAAGAACTATGACCGAGGTTAACAAAGCGTATGCTGCAGCTTTCCTATACGCGCTCATCATCGGCTTTTCCTTTTTGTTCGTAAAAATTGCTTTAAGCGCAGCCAGCCCAATGGATACTCTGGCTCATCGCTTTACCATTTCCTTTGCCGTTGCTTCTATCCCGGTTCTAACCGGGCATATCCGGCTGGAGTTGAACAGCAGGGATCTGATGACTATATTGCCCTTAGCGATATTTTACCCTGCCTTGTTTTTTGCTTTTCAGGCGTTTGGCTTAGCCTGTGCGTCTTCCTCAGAAGCCGGCATTATTCAAGCGACTGTCCCGATTTTTACCTTAATCCTGGCCGCACACTTTTTAAAGGAATATTCTACAACAAGGCAAAAATTCGCGACTCTAGTGTCCGTCGCCGGGGTTGTCTACATTTTCGCCATGAAAGGCGCTGCGCTTGAACTGACAAACGCCAAAGGAATGGCCCTGATTCTTCTTTCAGCGTTGTCCGCAGCGTGTTATAGTGTTTTGGCCCGTAAGTTGACCAGGCGATATTCACTGCCTTTATTGACATACATAATGACAGCGTTCGGCATGATTGCCTTTAACGGTATCTCAGTCATACAGCACTTCGCCGGTCAAACCCTGGCTGATTACTTTATCCCTTTGGCCAGCAGGAATTTTTTCATCGCCGTTTTATACCTTGGCGTATTGTCATCCCTGGGAACGTCCTTTTTGAGCAATTATGCCCTGTCTAAGATGGAAGCGGCTAAGATGAGTGTATTCAATAATTTAGCGACATTGATCACCATTTTTGCCGGCGTGGTTTTTCTGCAGGAACGGCTGGAATATTTTCATATCATCGGTGCGGTCATTATCATTATCGGCGTTATCGGCGCTGCCTCCCGGAGCCCAATGCATCGCGAAGAACGATCATAACAGACAGAAACCCTTGCGGCCGGTCCTGGCCGCAAGGGTTTCTGCTTTTCCGGAATTGATAAGGAGACCGTGCTGTTAGGAGCTGATCCGATGGTATTACAGAATAGAAGTAAACCGGCTCATTTTTGCCATACGACCCCAAATGAGCCGGTTCACTTTAACTGGCTTAACAGGGAAGGACTTCGTAAGAGCGCTTCGCGAAATATATAATTAAAGAAATGGGAATTGTAAAATGGCCAGTGACTATCATAATACTACCGATAAACAGTTGTAAGACCTTCTGCGAAAGGACGATTTATATGGCGAACAAAAGACAGTTGAAAATGAAAAGAGTTGGCGTGGAACATCTTGAACAGTACAATGAATTGCTGCGGTACGTGTTTCAGGTAACCGATGATGATCTGCGCAAGGTTGGCTGGGAGGAACGGGACATCGTTCATGCCAAATCGCCGGCTTTGGAACAGGCGGAGGTCTGGGGCTGGTTTAACGGCGATAAGTTAGTGTCGCAGGTGGCGGTTTATCCGCTTCAGGTAAGGATATTCAATAGAACCTACGACATGGGCGGCCTTACCGGTGTCGGTACTTTCCCGGAATACTCCAATCAAGGCTTGATGCACAAGCTGCTGTATCAGGCGCTGGAAAAAATGGCGGAGAAAAAGCAGTCGATTTCCTACCTGTATCCATACTCCATTCCTTACTATCGCCGCAAGGGATGGGAGATCATTTCCGATAAAATTGTTTTTGAGGTGAAGGATTATCAGCTGCCAAAAATTAAGCAGGTTTCCGGTGAAGTCGGGAGGGTTGGCATCGAAAGTGACGATGTAAAAAAGGCGTATCACCGGTTTGCCCTTCAAACCCATGGAGCCATGCTGCGGGATGATTTGGCCTGGAGCGAATACTGGCGGTGGGATCTGGATGATCTGATGGCCGCTGTGTATTACAGTGATGACGGACAGCCGGACGGCTATATTCTTTACTGGATTGCAGACGAAATTTTCCACATCAAGGATATGATTTCTGTCAATGAAGAAGCCCGCAGCGGGCTGTGGAATTTTATCAGCGCTCACTTTTCCATGATTTCAAAGGTCGTAGGCAATATTCATACGGACGAGCCGCTGGCATTTTTACTCGAGGACGCAGACATCAAGGAAGTAATATCACCTTATTACATGGCCCGTATTGTGGATTTGGAGCAGTTTATCGCCCAGTATCCCTTTAAGCCGGATACCAAAGAGCGGGAATGGAGTTTTATTCTCGATGATCCGATGCTTTCCTGGAACCAGGGGTCCTTTACCCTGCGCATCGACCCGGACGGGAAGGGGGCAGTCGTCCGCACGGCGGAGCGCCGCCGCCGCAGCGCCAGGATCGATATCCAAACCATGACGACCATGCTGCTGGGATACAAGCGGCCGGATTATTTGCATAAAATCGGACGCATTGCCTGCGGCCCGGACACGGTGGATATGCTGGAGGATGCGATTGAGCAACAGACCCCTTATTTTTCGGACTACTTTTAGAAAACGGAAAAATGGGGCTATCTCCTGCTTTAACGGACAGCGCCATTTTTTCCTATTATGTTTGAGATATTTCGACAGGCTTTGTTTTGTAGAATAAGCTGGCTCACGTTACCATTTTTTGCGAAGCTTCAGATAGTACAATCCCATACAGACACTTGTCGTAAGCCAGGTAATGGGATAAACCCAGGCAATCGCCACAGCGCCGGGCGCCATATGGGATATAATCATTACATAAATGGGGCGAATCAGACACATATTCACCAGAATAATTAAGGTTGGTTCCAAATTTTTGCCGCTTCCCCGAATAAACGCAGCCAAAATCTCTAAAAACACATACATAAAATACCAGGGAAAAACATTCATGGCAATCTGTGTCCCAATGCCAATGACTGCCGTATCCTTTGTAAACAGGCGAAAAGCCTGCTGGCAAAAGACCAGGGCTGTTATGCTGGATACAGCGGCAACCCCCAGCCCCAAAGCAATGCTTGCCCTGGTTCCCCGGATCGCCCGGTTCGGCTTGCATGCCCCGATATTCTGGCTGGTAAACGTAATGTTAGCCTGACCGATAGCGACAATCGGCAGGTAAATAAACAGTTCTACTTTGAAATATGCCGTAAATGCCGCGATGCTATCGATTCCCAGCAGGTTGATGTGATTTTGCACAATCAAGTTCGATAAGGTTACCAGCATGGCCTGTATGCCGGCAGGCACGCCGATTCGCATAATGCTGCGCAGGGTATGGACTTTAAGCCGTATTGCCCGTATGGTAAGGCAATACGGCTGATCCAAAAATGCCAGCCGCCGAAACACTAAAACAGCCGCGAGACTTTGAGAGAACAGAGTAGCCAATGCCGATCCCTGTACACCCCAATGGAACCAACCGATAAACAGCCCGTTGGCCGCAATATTAACTATGCCGCCAATCAACTGATAGATCATCGGCGAGCGGGAATCGCCAAGCCCTCTGAGCACACCTGCGCCGATATTGTATCCGGCCATGCTTGTCAGACTTGCAATATAAATTCGCAGGTATTCTAAGGCAAGGCCATAGATGGCGTCAGGGACATTGAGCCATCGCAAGAACAGAGGCGCAAGCCCATAACCGGTCAGTGTCAAAGCCAGTCCGCCGGCGATGCTTACCATAAAGGCCATGGATACAACGGCTTGGAGCTCCCCATGCTGTTTGGAGCCAAAGAACCGGGCTGCCAAAACATTAGAACCAATGCTGGCACCGGTGAAGAAGGCCACCATGGACGCCACCAGCAAACTGCTTGCTCCCACTGCCGCGGCAGCTTCTTTTCCCAGCAGCTGCCCGATGAAAATAATGTCGACCGTATTATACAGCTGCTGAATCAGGCTGCTGCCCAAAAGCGGCAAAGCAAACAGAACCAGCGGTTTTATGATGCTGCCTTGTGTCAGGCCTGCCTGCCTTGCATCGTCAGATGTTTGATTCGGCATACCGCTCCAGGCCGTAAGCTACCAACGCTTGGCCCTGCTTTACCGCCAAGCTGCCTGTATAATAAAACACCGTTCCGTCAGCTTGAGCCCGGTACTCAGTTATGGTGTTCCCGAAAAAATCCTCCATCCGTCCGAGCAAATCACCCTCTTTGACATCTGTATTGGCAGTAATGGCAGGGAACCAGAGGCCTGTGTGCAAGGCAGACAAATAGATCGTTTTATGAAACACCTTTTTGGGGCATACAGTATGATTGTCATCGAAAGGATATACAGCCAGATGCCTGAGCAAAAGCCGGATATCCCGGTAATATGCCTCAACCCAACTATCTTTGCACAGGCCGCTGTGGCCGCGTTCCAACAACAGCCCCGGGATTTTCAAGGAGTTAGCGGCATAGCTGTAGTGGCCAGTTGTTGCCGTTGAGGCGATCAAATACGGAATATCGGTGACGTAAGCAGCGGCTTTGGCTGCCTGCCGCACCGCATCGCCTGCGGTATCCGGGAAAAACAGGCATGGCGTCAGCGGCTCCATGGCGCTCCCGCTATGCAAGTCAATGATAAAGTCTGTTTGAGGAAATATGTCTTTCACAAAAAAATCGGCGATTCGCTCGCCTGCCGTGCCATTAGGCTTACCAGGGTAGTTGGCGTTGAGATTGGCGCCATCTGACGGCACATCCCGGCTGCCTGTCCAAAATCCGCCGGTGTTAACACAAGGGATGATCAAGATTTGCCCGGTTACAGCCGCCGGGTCAATTTCCTTTGCTGCTCTGATTGCCGCAGCGATACCCGGATATTCATCGCCATGAACCGCCGCCGTAATTAAAATAGTTTTTCCGGGCTTTACCCCTTTGATCATCACCGCCGGCATTTCGCAGCCGGCCATATCCGCCGCCAGCATAATCTGTTTTTTTCCACCGGATGCGACAGTCTGCCCGCATATTGTCCAGATATTCATAGTATCCCGCTCCTGTCACAGTGCGTATTTAACTCAACAATAGATGACACGCCGCCTGATGCTCCGCGGCAATCCTTCGCAGCGCCGGCTGCTCATGCCGGCAAATCTCCGCGCAGCTGGGACAGCGGGTATGAAAAGAGCAGCCCTGCGGCAGGTCAAGGGGACTGGGTACATCTCCTTCCAGCGTGTTGACCGGTTTGCCAAAATCCATATCTGTTGCGAAAACAGAACTCAAGAGCGCCTTGGAATATGGATGGCAGGCCTGATCCCACACCTGATCCCCGGGCAGCGATTCCACAACACCTCCCAGGTACATAATCATTACCCGATGCGCCATCAGCTGGACGAGGGCCAGATCATGACAAACAAAAATGATCGACAGTCCGCGCTGACGTTGAATGTCCGCCAGCAGCTCAATAATCTGCCGCTGCACCGACACATCCAAGGCGGAAGTGGCCTCGTCACAAATCAAAATATCCGGGTCAAGGGCTAGCGCCCTGGCTATACCCAGCCGCTGACGCTGGCCCCCGCTCATAGAATGAGGATATCGATTCGCGTACTCTTTGGGCAAGCCCACCAATTCCAACAACTCGTCCTGCTTGTCCCTCGTTTCTTGCCGGGAAAGCCTGCGAAAATTGCGGAGGGGTTCGGTAATGGCTTCGCCGGCCTTCATGCGCGGAAAAAAACTGGCGGCCGGATCCTGAAATACCATTTGGATATGGCAGCGATGGCGGCGCAATGATTCACCTTTGAGAAAAGTGATCTCTGTGCCATTGAAAAACAACTGGCCTTCCGCAGGGCGCTCCAATTGTGCCAAAATCCGCAGCAGTGTACTTTTGCCGCAGCCGCTTTCGCCCACGATCCCCAGTGTTTCTCCCTTGCGCAGCCTGACATCCACAGCGCGGCAAGCGGTGAGAATGCAACCGGTATCGGTTTTGTAGCGCTGGGTCAGTCCTTTCCCCTCCAAAATAAATTCAGACATAGCGTTTCCCCCTCATGGACGGGACGGCATCCAGCAGATCCCGGGTATAAGCGGCAGCCGGCTGATGCAAAAGTTCCTCCCGGGTTCCCTGGTCAACGATGCAGCCATCCTTCATGACAATGATGCGGTCTGCCATATAGGCAGCCACACCAAGGTTATGGGTTACCAGCAGAATCGCAGCGCCATATTTCTCGCGAAGCTCCAGCATCTGCCGGATAATTTGCGATTGGGTTGTAACATCCAGCGCGCTGGTGGGCTCATCAGCCAAAAGAAGCTGCGGCTGAAAAACCATCGCCATAGCGATGCCGACCCGCTGGCGCATCCCGCCGGAAAGCTGAAAAATATAGGAATTCATGATGGTTTCGCTATGGGGCAGCCCCATATGCTCCAGCATCACCCGTCCCATCTCCCAGGCCTCCTTCTTCTGTACAGACCGGTGGGTACAAATGTATTCAACAAACTGGCTTCCAATCCGGCGGATGGGGTTGAGCATAGCCCCCGAATCCTGAAAAATCATCGATATTTGCCTGCCGCGTAAAGCCCGCCATTCGTTGGGCGATAACGTGAGCAGAGAGTTTCCGTTAAACAGAATATCCCCGTTGACGACTTCGCCGTCGCCGGGTAAGAGCCCAATTGCCGTCCGGATGGCGGTAGTTTTGCCGCTGCCGCTTTCCCCGACCAAAGCGACAATCTCTCCTTCCGCTACATCCAGTGTAAAGTCTGTAAGGGATGGCTCTCCATCCCCATAGGCAACCGATATATTACGGAATTGAAGCATCATAGCATCACCTTGCAGGCTTGATGTCGGTGGTCAGCCAATAATAGTCGATAGTGGCAATATCTGCCCCTGAAACCTTGCTGGCCCGGCTGAACATCCGGCTGTTATAGTAGCCGTAGGCGATTGTAGCGGCATCGTCAATCAGAATCTGCTGCAGCTGGGTAATGAGCTCCACCCGGCGATCTTTGTCCATCTCTACCATCAACTGCTCAAAGATAGCGTCATACTTGGGATTGGAATAATAACCGAAACCGCCGGAATTGCCGGAGTACCAGTTACCTAAGAAGGCTTGGGGGTCACCTACACCCATGGTAAGCGTATTGCATGTCCACAGGTCGAACTCTCCTGCCTTTAACAGGGCCAGGGCAGTGTCATAAGCCCGGATATTGACCGTTACCTTAATGCCGATTTCGGCCAGCTGGAGGGCGACAGCCTCGGCGAAATCGTTCAGATTGCGGCTGGTAAAGGCAACATGATCCAGATTGATCATTTTTCCGTCAAGTTCCCGCCAGCCGTCACCGTCTGTGTCCACAATGCCGGCCTTGTCCAATAGGGCGATAGCCGCCTGTTTGTTGAAGGGGAACGGGTTGGTCAGCTGGTCATAATTATATGCCAGGGAGGAAGGCAATACCGAGATACCCGGTTTGTACATGCCTGCCGTCGTGATATCGCACATAGTTTGTTTATCCAATGCCATCATAATGGCCTGACGCAAGGCATCATTTTTCAGCACCCCGCGGAAATTCATATAGGCGTTGGCGGTACGCACGCCTGCCGCAGTGGAGACATAGTAGGCATTGTCACCGGAAAGCGCCTTCAAATCGCTGGCGGTGGTAATGTTCTCGACCAGATCCACATCGCCGCTCTTCAGGGCCATGGCTTTGGTGGAACTATCGTCAATAAACATAACCGTAACCTTTTCATAAGGAGCAGCTCCATTCCAGTAATGAGGGTTGCGGGACATCTCCACGCTGACGCCGGCTTTAAAATTGTCCACCTTATATGGCCCTGTCCCGATAATTTCCCGGTCGGCCACAGACGCATCAATAATGGCGAAATAGGGGTGAGACAGAATGCCGGGAATATTAGAGGTAGGCTTACTGCACACGATGGTTACCGTTCCGGCTGCGTCATCTGCCGTAATGGAATTGTAAATCAAGTAACCCTTCGGCTTGGAGTTGCCTTTGCCGCCCTGGGCGGCATCGGTATTTTTGTACAGACGTTCAATAGACTCCTTGACGGCGGTAGCGGTAACATCGTTGCCGTTGGAGAACTTAACGCCCTTGCGGATATGCAATGTCCAGACGGTGTAATCGTCCGAAGCCTTATAACTGTCGCACAGATTGGGCTCGGCTACCACCTTGGAGGAAAAGCGGAAAAGACTCTCAGTGACGGCAAACCGCATCGCGACCCAACTGGAATTCTCATTATTTGCCGGATCGAAGGAATCTGAATAATTGTAGCAGCCAAACTTCAGATGATTTTCGGCGGATACCTGCTGTGAACTGCCGCCGCAGCCCGTTAATGTGACAGCCAGGATGCAGACAACCAGCAGCAATGCTGCAATTTTGATTTGCTTGTTCATGTTGTTACTCTCCTTTTTTTCTGGAAAATATTGGTTTGCTCCTTCGGGTCAAGAATATCCCGCAAGCTGTCCCCTAAGAGGTTGAACGCCACCACGGTAATGAAAATGGCAAGCCCGGGAAAAATCATCAGCCAGGGCGCCGCTTCCAGGTAGGCCCGCCCTTCATTGAGCATATATCCCCACTCAATAGAGGTGGACTGTGCGCCCAGACCCAGGAACGAGAAGGCGGCAAGCTCCAGCATCATTCCCCCCATATCGGTGGCGGCCGCAATGGCTAAGGTGGGCAAAACCGAAGGCAGCATATATCGCCAAAGGATATACCGCGTGCGGGAACCGGACATAATGGCAGCTAAAATATAATCCTGATGTTTGGTTTTTAGTACCAGGCTGCGGGCCAATCTTGCGTACTTGGTCCAGCTAACGATAGTGATGGCGATTACGGCATTGGTGATGCTCGGCCCCATGATGCCGGCCATTGCGATGGCAAGCGCCATACCCGGGAAGGATACCATCATATCGGAAGCACGCATGATTACAGTATCGGTCTTGCCGCCTATGTACCCGGACAAAACCCCGAGTCCGCCGCCTACGGTAAAGATGCTTAGCACTAAGACCAAAGTGGAAGCCAGCGAGGTGCGAGTACCATAAATAACCCGCGAGAACAAATCCCGCCCCATACGATCGGTTCCAAACCAGTGATCGCTGCTTGGCGGTTTGTTGGCTGCCGTCAACACAGCCTGTCCCGGATCATGGGTGGCAATCTGCGGCGCAAACACCGCCACTGCCACGATGCATAACACAAAGGCTAGAAATATGTAAAATTGATATCTGCTCCGCGCCATCGCCGGTTATACTCCCTTCTTGAGGCGTGGGTCCAGAAAACCGTAAGAAACATCCACTGCCAGATTAACGATCATATAAATCAGGGCAATCCACAAGACATATCCTTGAATCAATGGGTAGTCCATTGACGTAATGGCATTAATGGCCAGGCTGCCCAGCGCCGGGTAGGAAAAAATGACTTCGACAACCGCTGTGCCGCCGAGCAGCGAACCTAAGGACAGACCCAGCAGCGTTAAGAGCGGCAGCATTGCATTGGGGATGATGTGCCGCCACAGTACAACCGCTTCCGATAGTCCTCTTGCCAAGGCTCCATAGACATAGTCCTGGCTCATTTCCTCTAAAATGGCCGCGCGAACCTGACGCGCATATTTTCCTGCCATGGCAAAGGCCAGGGTAAAGGCCGGCAGAATCATCTTTTGAAGTCCCATGCCGGTGGAAACGACCGGCAGCAATCCCAGCTTAAGCGCCACAAAATAGATGAGCAGCAGTCCTGCCCAGAAGTTCGGCAAAGAGATGCCAAAGAAGGTAACTCCCCGTATAAAGTAGTCCAAAAATCGGTTTTGATGTAAGGCCGATAGTACGCCTGCCGGTATCGCCATCACCATCATCATCACCAGGGATAAAAACGCCAGCTGCAATGTGGGAAGAACCCGCACCGCCAGCATTTGAGACACCGGCTTGCCCTGGGAATAAGAAGTGCCAAAGTCTCCGTGCAGGCAGTTCATCAGCCAATTTACATACTGCACCAGAAACGGACGGTTCAGCCCCATTTGTTCACGCATATCTTCCAATATTTCTTCTGGAGGAATATTGCCGGTGACGGCAAACATGGCCCGCACCGGATCGCCAGGCGCCAGATAAATGAGCAGAAAACTTAAGAAGCTAATACCCAGAAGCACGATGCCGATTTGAAGAAGCCGCTTCAGCAGTTGTCGCTTAAGCATACCCCATCACTCCTTTCATGTTAAATAAAAAAACAGATACGCCAATTTTGTTCCCAAAACTGGCATACCCGTTTTGCATGCACAGCACATGCATTTACCCTGCATGTGTACACAAAGAAAGATGTAAGTCTCCTGACTTGCGTTAGGGAAGCATTTGCTTCCTGCGTCCATATCCTACCTTCCCATGCTGCGATAAAACGCATTCACAGTGGCGGACTTTCGTCCATACAGCAAAATTTTGCTGCTTTGGTATGGCCTCACGCTTACAGTGCCGGTTGCGCGGGGAGTTTAACCCCATTCCATCTACGCTACAGACCATGTAAACACGGTCTTATAACGACAACTTTCTATTAATTTTTACACCTTTATTTAAAATATCATACAGGCGAGTTCAAAGTCAAGCCTTTATTGTCCAGGGCTTTGCACTGTTATTGTTGTTTATAGATCAAAGTTAATGCATCATTTACCTTTAATGTTTGAGATATCCGACAGGTCTACCGGAGGAAAATGTTAACGCCCGGTCGGGCCACAAGTGCAGGCCGAAGATCGCTGCTGTATCATCCGGCAGACCGTCCTGAATGAAATGGCAGGCGTTGCTCCTTCGCTGGCTGAAACAGCAGCTTGCCAGAAATCCAGGGATGGTTAGCCCGGCTGTAAAAAGTAAGATTATACAGTGGGGGCTGCCTCCGCTATAGAGACAGCCCCCACTGTAAGCGATTAGCTAATGTTTACCGTGCCTTCCTGCAGGATCTTCCATAAAGCTCCATTGCGGTTAATAACGCTCTTCAATTCAGCGTATGGAATCTTATATCCGCGCAGCCCTTCCGGCTGCACTGAATAAACTATTATGGAATCACTAAGCAGAACAAAGGAACCAGTTTCTTTATTCCATGTTTCGGAAAAATCTTCATAGGTCCATTGAATTGATGGGGATGTATTCGTAATTCGCAGTTTGCTGTCATTAGTTAAGCAGATTTTTTTAATTGTCCTTTCAAAATCAACTGGTTTGAAAAGATCTTCAAGTTTATATAGTTTTCCGGTCGTTAGATCGATATGTACGGTTTTATCAATATTACTTGGTTGGGAGCCTTCGGAGGATGAAGTTACGCCTTGAAAGTGAATACCTAGTAGTTTTGGGCTATAAAAGGTTACTTCAAAATCACCTTTTAAAGAAGTGTTCGGTGGTATTATGGATATCTTCAGAGTATTATTAATTGTATCCTGCAGAGCAGTATCTTTCATTCCGTCTATTTGAGGAATAGAGGCTTCACTGTTATTTTCGGAATATGTAGCTTTAAAAAGTTTAACCTGTCCCTGCTGTTCGGACTGCGCTTCTTGAGTTTCAGGTTCCTGTGCGGGTACGGCGCTGCTTGCATATACATTTACCGCACTAAGACTTGCTGCTAAAAAAGCAGCTAAAACTAATTTTCTCAGTCTGACCATAAGGTATACCTCCAGCTTTTGTTTAGTAGAAAGCTTTGGTAAACTTTCACAAAGTCATTATACATCCTGTTTATGACAAAAATACGACAAGCTAAACAGAGAATCAGGAACATCAAGGACAGTTCTCCTGATGCGTTGAAGTTAAGGGTATGACAGGCTGGAACAATTATTTTCACTGTTTCAACCATGATCTTCCGAAAAGGTACAATGCGCCTCGATAGCGCCTTTTGCCTTTGTCAGATGACATTGTTCAATCAAAATCGATATAAAGGTTTGGGAAGTGTTCAATTGGAGAAGCGGGATACTCATGGAATGCAGCATTTTTAAAATGTTTGCTGTGATTTTTGGCACATCGTCCACTTGTCCGCCGGAGATATTGATTGTCGCGCAACGACTGATGGTTGTTATGTGATATTCCAATTTAGGGAGTAAAGACAGAATAGCGCCAGTCATTGCAGATGGTATAGAAAATACTATTTGGTTCTTTTGCAAGTTAATTCGCTGTAAAGCGATCTGATGATCAGCCACCGTTTGGAAAACAGCTTGAATTTCCTGATTGCTGAACGGATGATTGGCCAGAATTGCTATCTGGGTGATTTCGGATTGACAGGATAGGACAGGGGGAGTTCCGTCCATAATGATAATGGCTTCAGTCTCCATCGAAAACTCCTTTTCATCTAATAATTGCTGCAGGGTAGCTGGAGGCCTTAATCGGCATACCGCGCTCCTCTGTTTTTTGCCATAAAAAAGACCCCCTGGAGAAAGGGGGTCAGCGCATCCCTTCCTCTCATCTTCCAGGATATAATCCTGCTGGAATTAGCACCACTGCATTGCTGCCGGTTGCCGGGCGTCATCGGGCCAGTCCCTCGACCACTCTCGATAAGAGAATTTCGAATATGCAATTTAAAATTATCTTACTATACCGGATATTCTGGAGTCAAGCAAATTTCTCCTTATGGCCGTATTACACAAAAGTTCGGCAGTTTGGCAGGAGTCCTCTTTATTTGTAAAGCTTCCAATGAAGCATATTAGCAATACGCCCGTTACTTTGTAGATTACATACCTATTTTCTCCTGATGATTCATTGAATAGCCGCCTTTTTCCACCTGAATCATATCCCATTCATTCGTTTTTATTTCAATCGGATCGAGTTTTTTAACCACGCCATAGGCTTCTTTTAATGAAAGCCGGTCACCTTTGCCGGAAATAACCCATAGAGTTTTATATCCCTTCGGTTTGACGCGAAGCTCATCTTCTCCTTTGCCGTCGGTGAAATACACTAGTAAATTGAGCTTCTTGGTGTTGGCAAATTCAAAAACCGGGGTAAACCGGGTGCTGCCCCGTATTTTGCTTCTGGATTTTATATCCTTGACGGATTTAAGTGTATATACACGTCTGATTTCGCTGTCGCATTCTATCATCAAAATTTCGTGATTGTAGTTTTTTACAATGCTGAGGACTTCTTTTACTGCCTGGTTAAATTCCTCGTCACTAATGCTGCCGCTGATGTCAAGCGCAACGGCGATTTTGGCTTTATAGCTCTTCAGTTCACCGCGCAAATCCAAGCGGTCAGGCTGCCGGCGATTTCTTCGGGTAACCGTTTTCTTGGGATTGCTGGTCACCGATCCCATTAACCTCTGAAGATACAAATTCCAGGACAAGTCAGCCTTGCTGCTTTTTAAAGAAGATATCAGGCTTTCCAAATAGGCTGGAATACTGCCTTTTTGTGAAGCATCAATCACTTTTTCGGTAAATCCCCGGAGGGTTTGTTCATCCACCGGGTCGGACCTTTGCCAAATATCATGGGTTTTTTCAGGATCATAGGCGGTTTCGGCCGGTTGATTTTTGCCGGGGTCTTCAGTTGCCTCTCCCGCTTCCTCCAGCAGGTCCAGAGCGGTTTGGACCTTTGCCGCATAGTATTCAAAGGTCTCGAACGGCAGCAGCTTTAATCCGTAATTTAAATTGACCCATTCTAAAGTAGTAGCATAGGGCGGCAGGTAATCCAAGTAGGTATTGATGGTGATATCCATGGCGATATTCATCGCTAAGGCGCTGCAACTGCCCCGCAGTTCTTTGGCCCGGATTAAATGCAGGGATACGACATGGAGGATTTCATGCTTAATGGTTGTTTCCATTTGTTTGAGAGTAAGAGTCAGAAAAATGACAGGATTAAAATAGATCACATATTTCGCAGCTTTAAAATTTACCCCGGTGGGGCTGCTGATATCAAAACGGATTTCCTTGGACATTTGAAACAGAAAATACCCGTAGAAGTTGTCCTTATCTTCCATCAGACCCAGATTTACTTTGTCGACAAGGCGGAAAAACTCGGCTGCAAAATCTGCCGGAATGTGAACCTGAGAAGGCCCCTGAGACTTGTTCTGCCTGGCTGCCCTCAAAAAATCCTGAACCAGTTCATAGGATCTTATATAAAGTTTTTGCGCTTGTGTATCAAACGTTTCCATCCCTATCACCTGATTGAACGATACGCCGCAAAATAGGCTTCGACAAAAGCTTCATTTTCCAGGGCGTATTCGTATACGCCGCTATAACTGTTTTTGATATCTTTCATGATTCCGACCATTAAATCGACCGGATATAGTTTTAAAAACTCAATGAGTCGCTCCGACGTACTATGATCATAATCCCCGGCTTTTATATTCGTCTCTAACCGGCTTAGCATATTCTTGGCCGCCAGGTAGAGCCGGGTATGACTTTCCGTTTTAATTTTTTCACTCACCGATTTAGCCAGAGAACTTCCCGCAAACACATCTTCATACGAAATAAGCGGCCGATAATCGGATTCCAGAAAGTGAACCAGTTCTTCAGCGATGAGTTTTCCCACATTGCCCCTGACGACATTGAAAAATACCGGCCGGGGTACGCTATCCTTTTTCTGCTGATAGACCTTATAAAGGTGAGAAATCCTTTCGTAGCTTCTTGGCGTTGCTTTGATATCATTTTCATTGGTTTTATGCAGGTATTCCGGAAAAGTGGAGATAAACTCGATCACCTTGGGCTCAAGGCCGGCATTCATGGCCCAGTCTACCCACTGCATCGGATCAGGTTCCATGGGCAGCCAGACAAAACGGTTTTCCTGAGCGGCGTCCATGTCGACCACCTGATAATCAAATTCCTCGCCGTATTTGCCGGAGGGGTTCATGGCGGCAATGATTTTTACGGTTTCAGGCAGTTTATAGCCGTTGATTTCCCGGTTTAATATCAAATTCATCAGTTCCTGCTGCACGGCGTGTTCACAGCGATTAATCTCATCGATCAATAAAAGAACAGTTTTGCCGGCGGCTGTTGCCTCATCAATTTCTCTCAGCTTATGATGTACGGCATATACGGTGGTCTTCTTTTCCGGCCTGTCTCCCGGCCGATTTACGCCGGTATAGGATTCTATCGTGGGCAGACCGCCGATTTCCCCTTCTTTCAGAAGATTGCCGTCAATCACAATGAAACTCCAATGGTTCTCCTGGGCGATTTGCTTGGCTAAGGCTGTTTTTCCCACGCCGGTTTCTCCGACGATCAAAGGCACTTCTCCGGTAGCCAGTACTAAATCAACACTTTTTAATGTATCAATAAAATTCATGGTATCTCCTGCCGTTTTATATTTTATATCTTTAGTTTTTCATCTACAGCGATTTTCCTGGCCTTCTTGCTGCCGTGCTGATCAATAAACCGGATCTTGTCCAGAGGGAAGAACTCGCTGCTTGTATCGATGACACTGCAATTTAGAAAGTCTCTTACATATTTTTCTTCAACGGCTTCATTGGATAATGCCGCCTTTAACACTTGCTCCAGTTCCCCTTGAGATATACCCGCTTCTTTTGTCACATACTTAATGACTAAACTATTGATCTGCAGAAACTCCAGTATTTTATTTTTACCTAAATCATTGATCAGGCGAATGGCCCGCTCGTCCTTTCTGACAGCAATACGCTGGGCCTGATCGGTAGGGGAAGGGATATAGCGCAATGCCTCATAACTGATTGTTACGGCCTCTTCCTGGGCCCTGGCGCAGGGCTTCTTTATAAATTTGACGGCGTCGAAATTTTTTCTGACAGCCAATACCTGCAATTCCTCACTGGGATGATCGACATATTGAATCGCCCAGCCGGCCTGACTGACGGCTAGTTGAATCAGGGAGTCCGGCGGGTTTTTAATATAGGCCAGGTTGTTCCAGCCGTCCTGGATGGCTTTGACCATCATCCCTCCGGTCGGATTCGCGATAAATTGAATGGCCCGGGGATTGTTGGCTATGGCTAATTCCTGCATCTGGCGGGTCGGATGGTCGATATACTGTACCGCCAGTCCGTTTTTTTGAACGGCCAGCAGCTTCATCTCTTCGGTGGGATGATCCATGGACGCTAACGCATAAGGATTATTTTTTATGATTTCCATGAGCTTTGCTTGTTCCATATGGTCCTCCTTCGCAGGCCGCTGATATTTCCATCTTAATCGAAATAGCGCCTTGTTACAATACCGACGAGACGTTAGAAATAAAATTTACCGACAAAAAACAGGCATACTACCGAAAGCCGGTAAAGTATGCCTGTTTTCGTTATGAAAGGGTATGACGGCGAAAGATTACTTGTCCGACACTTTGAAGACCGCGGACAGGGTCTTGAGTTCAGTGGCCATGGCGCTGCTTTCTTCCGTACTGGCGGTAACTGTCTGCATGGCTGCTGAGGTCTGTTCGGTGGAGGCTGCCACTTCCTCAGCCTGAGCGGCGGTGGTCTCAATCACGCCGGCAAGACGGCTGATCAGATCTACTACCTTATCAGAACTGGCCACCTCTTCATTGGTCACCTGCAGCACATTATCGATGTCGCCTACTGTCACATTGACTGCCGTCACAATTTCATCCAGGGCTGATCCGGCTTTATTGACTACCTCTACACCCCGGATGATTTCAGAGTTGCTTTGATGCATGGCCTCGACCGCTTCTTGCGTGCTTTCGGCCACTTTCTTAACCAGTGCGGCTACTTCACCGGCTCCCTGATTGGACTGTTCGGCCAGCTTGCGGACTTCTTCCGCCACCACGGCGAATCCCCGTCCCGCTTCGCCGGCGCGGGCGGCTTCAATGGCCGCGTTTAAAGCCAACAGGTTGGTTTGATTGGCGATGCCGGTAATTGTATCGGTAATGGAAGCAATTTGGCTGGAGTACTGATTCAAGGCAGAAATAATGGCTGCGGTATCCTCGGTTTTTTCGCTGATGGATCCCATACAAGTCACGGTTTCCCGCACCGTTTCCTGGCCGACGGTGGCTGCCCGAAGGGTTTTGCGGGATTCGGATACGGCCGATTCGGCTTTGGTCTTGGCGATTTGGATCAAAGAGGACAAGTGCACCAGCGCCTGGGATGCTTCCACTACGGCGGCGTTGCCTTGAGTGGCATTCTCGGTGACATGGGCCATGCTCCTGGCTACTTCATCGGTGGTGGCATTGACCTCTTCGGCGGTGGCGGTCAATTCCTCGGCGGCGGCTGCTACTCCGTCGGCCTGAGCCTGAACCTTGACCACGACGTTGCGGAACTTGTCCGACATTTGTTGGAAGGCAAGGGCCAACTGGCCGATTTCATCCCGAGAGCGAATTTGGCTGTCCCGGGATCGAAGATCTCCTGCCGCCAACAGCAGCGCTTCGTCCCGCAGTCTGATGATCGGTTGAGCAAACCGGCGGCTGATAAATATCACCGACAGGGCCGCTCCAATCATAAACACGATTGACAGTATCAGCATCGTGTCGGCTAAAGCATCTGTCGCCTTGGTAGCTTCTTTCTCCGGTGCCGATACAATCATAACCCAGCGCTGGCCGCCGGCCAGCTCAATGGGCATATATACCGCTTGCCGGGTGACATTGTCCAGAAAGGCATACTGGCCGGAAGCCGGCTGTCCGGTTTTGACCACGGCGGCAAACTGGTTTATCATCCGTTCGTCCAGCTCGGCGTCTCCCAAATTTAATTCAGGATTGATTTTCTTCTGATTAAGATTGAGTTTGCCGGCAAGCTCAGGCCTTTTAGGATGGGCTAACAGCACTCCTTCATGATCCGCAACGAGACCGTAGCCGGTGTCAAGAAAGCGCAGGTTGGAGAGTAAGGAACTTAAACGGTCTAAACTGACTGTGGTGACGAGAACCCCGGTCAGTTGTCCGCCGTCCGTTACCGGCGCCGCCAAGAGGACCGATACTTTGCCGGTAGCTCTTGAAATCAGCGGTTTGGATACGTAAGATTCTTTGATCTCCAACACCTTTTGGAAATATTCCCGGTCATTAAAATGGCCTGTGGTGCCGTCAGACCGTATCCCAAATCCGTCTCGGCGGATATAAATCACATTATCGTAGGTTGCTGTTCCCAGCGTCTTATGTCCCTGGACGACAGCATTCAGGACTTGCGCCTGATTGCCTGACTGCAGCTGGGGCATATCTGCTATCCCCTCCAGGGAAAGGACCATTTTGTCCATATCAGCTTGGACGCGATGAGAGTAATCCGCTCCCACTGACATCGCTGTTTCATTTACACTTTGGGATAGCGCTTGATGCGACAAATAATAGCTAATGCCTGAAAGTAAGATGAGAGAAATGATAAAAAACGGTAATATAAATACTAGGAGTTTGGTTTGGATACTGGTTGTTTTCAAGAGGTTACCTTCCTTTCATTTTTTTCTATGCATGTCTGAAAAACATCCATAGATGTCTGAAAAGCATTCACAGATGTCTGAAAACATCCATGTCCATAACAGTTTCTCCCTGTCTATCCTAAAAACCTGCAATATTCGACAATAAAAATTCCGGAATTTGCTAGAGGAGGAAACCTTTATATTTTAAATAGAAAAAATATCCAATATTTTGCGACATTATTTTATATAGAGGTTTTGGCAAATTTACGCTGGGGAGGACTTTGATTTATGCAAATTGAAAAACAGTAATGTCAAGTGATGCCATAGGAAATGGTAAAATAGCGGGGTGATGCTTTAAGCTGAGTCCTTAACCAGACTTTAGGCAGGAAGGATGAATGATATTTGAATCAGGTAATTCTAAAGTTTAAAGAAGTGCTGTACTCTGTTCTCCCGATTACCATACTGGTACTGATTCTGCATTTTACTTTGACGCCCCTTGACATAACCTTAATTCTGCGGTTTCTTATCGGCGCCGCGGCTATTATTGTTGGACTGACGATTTTTTTAATCGGAGTGGATATTGGCATTACTCCCATTGGCAATACCATAGGTTCTGCCATTGCCAGGAGCAATAAACTGTGGATCGTGGCCGCGGCCGGATTCATCCTGGGTTTCTTTGTTTGTGTTGCCGAGCCTGACCTGCACATCCTGGCGGAGCAGGTGGATTCCGTTTCATCCGGTCTGATCCCCAAGATCAGCATTGTCGTGATTGTATCCATTGGCATTGCGGCTTTACTTTCTCTGGGTTTGCTCAGAATCGTCTACAATTTTCCTCTGTCGAAATTGCTGACGATCCTCTATGGTCTCGTTTTTTTGTTGGGGATTTTTACATCCCGTGAGTTTTTGGCCATATCTTTTGATGCTTCGGGAGCAACCACCGGAGCTTTAACCGTTCCTTTTATTTTAGCTCTGGCCATGGGTGTTTCCAAGTTGAAAAAAGACAGCAAGTCTTCTGAGGAAGACAGCTTTGGATTAGTAGCCGTAGCTTCCGCAGGAGCTATCATATCAGTGATGATCATGAGTATTATATCAAAGACGGGTGAAATTACCGGCAGTCTCGCGACGGCAAGCGCTTCGACCGATATTTTCCGGCCCTTTTTCACTCACTTGCCTACCATAGCCGGTGAAATTCTTTTGGCGTTGTTGCCGATCCTGGTTATTTTCCTGTCATTTCAAAAAATATCCTTTAAACTGTCCCAAAAGGATGTCCGCAAGATTTTATTCGGCATGCTGTTCACCTTTGTGGGGCTGGTACTGTTTTTAGTCGGCGTCAATGCCGGCTTTATGGAGGTGGGGAATGCCGTTGGCTATAGCCTCTCTTTGCTGGACAATAAGGCCTATGTGGTTTTATTCGGCTTTATTCTGGGGCTGGTTACGATATTAGCCGAACCGGCTGTGTATGTATTGACCCATCAAATCGAAGACGTTACCAGCGGCTATGTCAGGAGAAAAGCGGTTATGATCAGTCTCGCCATAGGGGTGGGCATGGCTGTTGCCTTATCCGTCATCCGTATTCTGGTCCCGCAATTGCAATTATGGCAATATTTGCTTCCCGGCTACATGATTTCGTTAGCCATGGCTTTCGTTGTCCCGGACCTGTTTGTCGGCATTGCCTTTGATTCAGGCGGGGTAGCATCGGGGCCGATGACTGCGACCTTTATATTGGCTTATGCCCAGGGAGCTGCAGAGGCGATCGAAGGCGCCAATGTGTTAGTGGACGGCTTCGGCATCATCGCCATGGTGGCTATGACACCGCTCATCGCTTTGCAGATATTAGGTTTGATTTTCAAAATGAAATCAAAAAAGGGAGGAATGGAAACTAATGGTTAATCCTTCTGGCTCGTCTGATATGCCGGAGATCGAGCTGATATGCGTCATTATCAATTTTGGTTTGGCAAGCAAGCTGATACAGACAGTGAAACGCTGCGGCATTTCCGGCGGGACAGTATTATTGGGAAAGGGTACGGTGAATAGCCGTATTTTGGATTTTTTTGGTCTGGCTGAAGTAAAGAAAGAGATTGTCTATATGGTGGCTGAGCGTGGCACAGCTTATCAGGCTCTCAAGAAGCTGAACCAGGAGTACGAGTTTCATAAGCCAAATCATGGCATAGCGTTTACGACTTCTATTCATAGCGCCGCCGGCACAAAAAGTATTAAAGGGAACTACATTGAAGAAGAAAGAAATGGGGATGACACTATGTATCATGTGATCACGGTCATCGTCGATAAAGGGGAGGCCGAGGAAGTCATTGAAGCGGCCGCTAAAGCAGGGTCCAAGGGGGGGACGATTATTAACGGCAGAGGCTCAGGCGTCCATGAAACCAGCAAATTGTTTTCCATGGAGATTGAGCCGGAAAAGGAAATTGTCGTCATTCTCTCAGAAGTTGATATGACCGAACCCATTGTATCCTCTATCAGGCAAGCGTTAAAAATCGATGAACCCGGCAAAGGGATCATTTACATTCAGGATGTCAATAAAACCTATGGGATCTATAAGTAACAGTTAGTTCAACTCATCCAAGGATAAAGAAAAGCTCGGCGCGAATACCTGTATAAAGTACTGAATCTCGGGCAGGCCCATGGCATCCAGTTCTGCTAAGACGCTTTTCGCGGCGGCGGCGAATTCCTGATTGCCCGCCTTTAGCTCTTCCACGCATTTTAAATAGGCACACAGCTTATCGGCAGCCTTTACAATCTGCCACAGATCGGCTTCTGCTGTCTGCGGAAACAGCAATGGTTCATAAACAGCCGCCATTCCAGGCGGCAGCATGCTGTGCAGCTTTTCTTTGGCCAGATGTTCAATATTACCGTACACCGCTTTAATCTGCGAATTAAAATACTTGACCGGTGTGGGTAAATCCCCGGTAAACACCTCGGAAACTTCATGGAACATGGCCAGGGTGGCTGCTCTGGCCGGATCGATTTTTCCTCCGAAATGCGCATTGCGGATCACCGCCAGCCCGTGAGCGATCATTGCTGCCTGCAGGCTGTGCTCCTGGATATTTTCCGGCGTGGTATTTCGCATCAGCCCCCAACGCTGAATAAATCTCATCCGGGACAAATAAGCAAAAAAATGACTTGTTTTCATCTATATCTCCTTTTAAAAACCCATTTAGAGTTTCGAAACAGGGACCGTTCAAAAAGGTCCAGAAGCAACACCGCAGATGGGCCTTTTTCAACGGTCCCCCAGCTTATTTTCGCCAAACACCGCTGCCATCCTTCTTGTCGCTATAGCCGGCTCTATAGCGACACTGGAAAAAAATCTGGACTTTTTTCCGGAAAGCTGTATATTAAATAGTAAATACTATCAGGGAGGCATGATCAATGTTTGGCTGGAAAGAGCAATACAGTTGCAATATTGCTGAAGTGGACAAGCAGCACAAACAGCTTTTTCGTCTGGCGGGAGATCTGCACGATCTCTTGCAGGCCCCGGAAAGGTTTGACAAGTATGATGAAATTCGCAGGGTATTGGGCGAGCTTGCCGACTATGCTGTTTATCATTTCAGCTTTGAAGAAAAATTAATGACCGAACACGGCTTTGATGCCGCTCAGTTTAAATATCATCAAGCCGAACACACTGCTTTTACCCATAAAATCAAACATCTTGCCCAGCAGGACTTTGATAAGAACCAGCAACAGACAATAGCAAATGCACTGGTTTTTGCTGTTAATTGGATCGATAAACATATCTTAGATACGGATAAACGATACGTGGAATTTTTGAACAGTAAAGACGTTCATTAGAATGAAAAGCGATCTTCGTTAAAGAGGGTCGCTTTTTCTGAATTTCTTGATCGTGAGGAGGAAGCCAATGAAAAAAATCAGAGTCGGGCTGGTAGGCAGCGGCGCTATGGCCCGGATGCATATGTACGCCTACCGCAGGGTATATGGCCTGGACATTGAAGTAAGCGCTGTAGTTTCCCGCGGCGACCATGTGCTGGACTTTGCCAAACAGCATCGGGTACCGGCAGTATATCGGGACTACCGTGACCTATTGGCAAACCGGGATATTGATGTGGTGGATATCTGCACACCGCCTGCCCTTCATGTCTCTATGGCGATAGACGCCATGCGGGCTGGCAAGCATGTGATCTGTGAAAAACCCCTGGGCGGCTATTTTGGGCGCGCCGGGGATGCCGTTCCCATTGGTCGCAAGGTATCCAAAGGGTTGATGTATGAGCAGGTTATGACTCAAATTCAGCAGGCCCGTTTGGCCATGGAGACCACGGGACAATTGTTTCTCTATGCCGAAGACTGGGTGTATGCGCCGGCAGTGAGCAAAATGGCAGAGATGCTCCAGGCGACTAAAGATAAAGTACTGTTTATGAAAGCTGAGGCCAGCCACAGCGGGTCCCATGCCGACCATGCCGCCAGATGGGATATGACTGGCGGCGGGGTGTTGATTCGCCAAGGATGCCACCCCCTGAGCGCTGTGCTTCACCTCAAGCAGGTGGAGGCTAAGTCCCGGGGAGAAACCATCTCCATTGCCAATATTGTCTGTGATGTGGGGAACCTGGGGGATGGGCTGACCGATGCTGAGCACAAGTATGTCCTATCCCATCCGGTGGATGTAGAAGATTGGGCTATGCTGAATTTAACCTTCAGTGACGGCTCCAAAGCAACGGTATTTGCCGGCGACATGGTCCTGGGCGGGGTGCGCAATCTGGTGGAGACCTATACCAATGGCGGTATTCTGTTAGCCAATATTACGCCCAACAATCAGTTGGTAACCTATATGACCGACGAGCAAAAGCTGGCGGATGTGTATATTACCGAGAAGGTGGACCGCAAGACCGGCTGGCAATATGTCTGTCTGCAGGAAGAATGGACCCGGGGCTATGTGCAGGAAATCCAGGATTTCATGGAATGCATCGCTACTGGCCGCCAGCCCTTGTCGGGATTGGGTCTGGCCCTGGATACCACTCAGGCGATTTACGCTGCCTATTGGTCAGCGGAGGCGGGGCGGAGAATCAAGCTATAATATCTGTGCCTCAGTAAAAAAGACCGGATACCCAATCCGTGTGATGCGGGGTTGGGTATCCGGTCTTTGCATTTCGAATTATGAATCCTAACGGCAAGTACCGGTCTTTTTATTTCAGGAGAAACTGGTTATCTTTGGGGTGCCAGCCGGACCTGCCAATGAATATTTCTTTAGTGGGCATGTCGCGGCCGTCTTTTTGCAGGTTAAATTTCAGAGTATCTCCCCTTCTTACTTTAAAATTAACTTCATCAAAACCGCGACCGGTGAACCGGAAGCGGATGGCGTTGCGATCCCGGTCTATCTTGACAAAGTCCCCATTTTCCAGCTGTTTTTCGTCTACATCGAAGAAACGGCCATTGGTTTGAATCATACCGCTAAATACGTGCCGACCCTGCAAGTTGGCGGATTTTACGTGGAATGTGTCATTGCGGTCATGCCATATAGACAGACTGGGGGCGGCGAAGATGCGAATCTGCGGTGCGCCTTCAGAGCGGTCGCTCCAGGCAAAAGCAGTTCCCGACAGAGTCAAAAGAAAGCAGGCAAGGACTATGAAACAGGATACTTTTTTCATATGTTCATCTCTCCTTAACAGGATTACTTATCGATTCTAACAGTAGTATATAGCAGTCTTTTGACAAAAGTATGACATAGCCAGATTCAGCAGAATATAGTTTTTAAAGAGCATTAGGTATTTAAAGAAATTCAGCAGGTATTGACCGGGCAGCTTGAAACAGCTGTCGCCCAGTCTTCGCCGCGGGAACCGGGTGGTTCCCGGTTTTAGTTTAAAAGAATCATCGGATAAAAGTCCTGCTACAAATTGTGACAATAATATCGTAAAATAATGATAGAAGACATGGCCGAATTCCCTTAAGCAAGACTTGTTGCAGATAATTGAAACGGATGCAAGAAGTAGGTTTTTATCGAACTCTGATTCGGGAGGGAGCGATATGGCTGAAAACAGGAGCAATCATGGCAATGCACCGAACAATTTGGGCAAAGCACATGAATGCGCTTCAAGGCACCCAGGAGAAAGAGGCATTTTCCAGCAGAAGAATGAAGAAATCTTCCAATGCCTCAATGAACGCCCGACGGCGGCTAATGCTGAGCTCATCGGCAGTAAAGCACAACTAAAACAGCAATATGCGGAATTCCTGATGCGCGATGCAGAGGTTCAACTCCAAAATGTGATTTTGACCTCACTGCATGAAACTGCCAAGGGACTCATGCAAAGCTTGAACATGAACGAGGTGCTAACTGCCATTATGCAGCATGCCACCGAATTAATCGGCACTTCCCACGGGTTTATCAATATTCTGGATGAGAAAAAGGGAGTTTTTGAGCGGGCAGTTGGGTTGGGACATTTTGCGCCGGACGTGGGACGCAAGCTGGAATTGGTCGGTCCCATCGGACAGATTTGCCAAACAGGGGAACTCATGGTGATCGGTGATTATGCCAAATTGGAAAATCGGCTGAATGACCCTTTTTTTGACCCGATTTATGAAGTGGTCATGGCGCCCTTAAAACAGGCAGACAAGGTCATAGGAATGTTCGGCCTGGCATTTTTGGAATCTGACCGTAAAATGACAGAACCGGAGATTTCGTTACTGATCCGGTTTGCCGACCTGGCCTCCATAGCCTTGGTGAATGCCCGCCTGCACAGTTTACTCCGGGAATCGGAACAGAAGCTGCAGCAAAGCAATGAAGAGATAACAGCGGCGAATGAAGAACTGCTGGCGGCAGAAGAAGAGTTAAAACAGCAAATTGATGAATTGCTGGTCAAAGAGGAAGCGCTTCATAAACAGAACATGATCCTGACCTCGCTCCATGAGACGGCATTGGGGCTGATGCATCGCTATGAGCCGGAGGATTTGCTGAAAACCATCATGACTGGCGCCGCCAAACTGGCCGGTACCCAGCATAGCTTCATTTATTATTTGGACAGGGAAAAGCAGATTTTTGTCAGAAGTTATGGAGCTGGTATTTATGCCCGGGATTTTCGGCGGAAAATACCCATGGAGCAGGGTATTGTGGGCGCTGTATACCGAACGGGAGAGCCGGTGATCATCAACGACTATCCCGAATGGCGCCGGCGCAATCCGGCCTCGGTACAATTTGCAGAATTGACTTCGGTCCTGCAGATACCGCTAAAGTCAGAAGGGATGGTCATTGGCACAATTGGTTTGAGCTATTGTGATGCGAGCAGAAGTTTCGGCAAAGACGAAGTGGAAATGCTGAGCCGTTTTGCCGAACTGGCCTCTATTGCTTTGGATAATGCTATACTGATGGACTCTTTCCAAAAAGAACTGGAGGTGCGCCGGCAGGCGGAAGAAGCTTTGCAAGCATCGGAGGAAAGATATCGGACCATTTTCGAAGCGGCCAATGACGGCATCTGTATCCACGATTTAGGCGGCACAATTTTGGATGTGAATGCAAGGGCCTGCGAACTCTTAGGCTTTACCAGGGATGAAATCCTTGCCGGTGAAGTGAACATTGCCGCTGCCGGAGACGACGCCGGGCGCTGGATGACTCGTGCCGCTGCCGGGGAGCCGCAAATGTATGAGTGGCAGTACACCCATCGCAATAACCGCTCGGTCTGGGTGGAAATCAATCTCAAGCGGACTTTTATCGGCAAAGAGGACCGTATTCTGTCTGTTGTGCGGGATATTTCGGAACGAAAAACCCAGGAAAGAGCCATTCGCCGCATGGCTTATTGCGATGCTTTAACCGGTCTGCCGAACCGGCAGTATCTGCAAGAGCGCCTGGCCGCTGAACTGGAGAAGGCTCAGCGGGGTGAAGCCTCCGGTGCAATTTTGTTTGTCGATATTGATGATCTAAAAATGATTAATGACACCATGGGCCATTCGTATGGCGATAGTGTCATTATCAAAGCCGGGGCCTATCTTTTTGCTGAAACCAGTAAAAACAGCATTGTGTCCAGAATCGGCGGCGACGAATTCATCGTTTTGATTCCTGACGCAAGCAACCGGGAGAAAGTGGGGCAGATTGCCGAGAATATGGTGAAACTTCTGAGCCGGGACTACGACATAGGCGCCTCCAGAAATCATATGTCAGCCAGCATTGGAATAGCTCTCTATCCAATGCACGGAGCGACATCGGATGACCTGCTGAAGAATGCCGACTTAGCTCTTTACGCAGCCAAGGACAGCGGCAAGAATACCTGGCGGTTTTATGAACCAGAGCTACAGACCGCTGCTTATGAAAAGATGATGCTCAAACGGGGACTGCGGGAAGCCATCGAACGGGGGGAGTTCCTGCTGCATTATCAGCCGTTGGTTGAGGCCGGCAGCGGAGAACTGATCAGCTTCGAGGCCCTCTTGCGCTGGACAGGCCCCGAGCGGGAAACCATTCCACCGGGGCGGTTTATTCCTTTGGCGGAAGAAAGCGATGTTATCATCAGCATCGGCCAATGGGTCCTGCGGCAAGCCTGTCGCTTTGCCCGCCGGCTGACTGTCGCAGGCAAAGGTCATATTCGCGTGTCGGTGAATGTATCACCGCGGCAGCTGATAGCTGACGATTTTGTGGCAATGGTGAGTCAGGCTGTTGTTGACGCCGGAATAAACCCCGATCAGTTGGAGATAGAGATCACCGAAAACGCGCTGATTCCCTCGCTGGGTGACAGCATTGAGAAGTTGGGTCAACTGCGCGCTATCGGCGTGCACTTGACCCTGGACGACTTTGGCACCGGCTACAGTTCCCTGACCTATTTGCGAAACCTGCCGGTGAGCAGGCTGAAAATTGATAAGTCATTTATTGACCAAATTGTTTCCGATCAGGTGCAAATGGAATTTATTCACTCTATTGTAAATATGGCTCATGTGCTGGGGTTGACAGTAGTTGGCGAGGGAGTGGAATCCCAGGAGCAGCTGAATAGACTCGTGGCTTGTCAGTGTGATTTTGTCCAGGGGTATTTAATCAGCCGTCCGATGCCGGAAAAAGATGCTATGCTTTTTGCCGAACGGTAAGGATCTGTGTAATACTATTTTTGGCCCAGGGGATAATTAGAAAAATTTTACATTTTACTTGGTTTATGCAGAATTGCATGTTGACACCAAAGATTTACAATTATATCATTTGTATATAAATGGTATGAGACGAAAAGGAGATAAGCATGCAAACAAAAGAACAAAACCTGCCAAACCGCTGGCTGGTTGCTATTATGGGAACTTTGCTGCAACTCTGCCTCGGGACTGTTTATGCCTGGAGTTATTTTCAAAACCCGATTATGGCGGCGAATCAATGGAGCAATGCCGAGACTGCCTGGACATTTAGTCTGGCTATTTTTTTCCTGGGATTATCGGCAGCCTGGGGCGGCGTCAAATTGCCCAAATTAGGGCCGCGAAGGCTGGCCATGTCAGGCGGCTTTCTGTTTGGACTTGGCAGCCTGGTTGCGGCTTACGCCCTTTCCAGCCAGAACTTGTTTCTCCTCTGGCTGGGCTATGGTGTCATTGGCGGCGTGGGACTGGGATTTGGCTATGTCACCCCTGTGGCGACTGTTGCCAAATGGTTTCCTGACAAGAAAGGGCTCATCACCGGCATGGTTGTCATGGGGTTCGGCTTTGGCGCCCTGGTGATGTCCAAGGTCCTGGCGCCGCTTTGCATGGAGCTGACCGGCGGCAATCTGGTTCTGGTATTTTTCTATGTGGGGCTCATCATGCTGGCAATTACCCTGCCTGCCGGATTTTTCCTGGTGAATCCCCCGGCGGGATACCTTCCGCAAGGATATATCCCGCCGGCTGTTTCGGCGGCCCAGCAAATTTCCGAGGATGCTACGGTCAAGCAGTGTATCTTCTCCCGCAAATTTGCGATGATGTGGACTATTTTCTTTTTCAATATTATTGCCGGCATCATGTTTATCAGCTTTCAATCTCCTCTGTTGCAGGGATTGTTGAAACAGACCATGGACCCGGCTGCTTTAAGCGATCCGCAAGTTGGCGCCGCTCTGGCCGCGGCCGGTGCTACTCTGATTGCCGCCAGTTCTCTGTTTAACGGGATCGGCCGCTTCTTTTGGGGCGGACTATCCGACAAAATCGGCCGGGTACAGGCTTTTCGCCTGATCCTCGGCACTCAGCTCGTTGTATTTATTGCCCTGCAGTTCGTCAATACCCCGCTGATTTTCAGCGCCCTGGTCTGCTACATCCTGCTTTGTTATGGCGGCGGTTTCGGCTCGATGCCGTCTTTTGTTCTTGATATTTTCGGTCCTAAGAACATGCCGGTGATTTACGGCGCCATTCTCACCGCCTGGGGCTGCGCCGGTATTGTTGGTCCTCAGATCGTGGCCTATCTTCAGGACTATTTCGCCCAGCAGGCCGCCCGCTATACTTTCATTTCAGCTTCGGTCATCCTCTTCCTTGGCCTGAGCATTGCACTCGCGCTCAACAATCAAAAATTCATTCCCGGCAAAGGATCGATTCACTCGCTGTAACACAATGGCGGCAGCCGTCATATGATATCACATAATCACACCTCAAGGGAGGAGTTATCATGGGATTTGGTGGATTTGGCGGCGGCCGTAACAGCTTTGCGATCATCATCATCATCATCATCATATTGCTGTTCTTCGCTATTGACGACGATTGTTCCAGCATCTGCTGACAGTTTGACCGCCCACTGCCCTACCGGCAACTCTTGAACAGGAAGTTACCTCCTATATCGCAAAAAACACGGCGCCATATTGGCCGCCGTGTTTTTTGCGGTATAGCTGGCTTTAACGAATCAATCCGGCTATGGTCTTCTGCATCCCCCTGGTATTGAGCAGGTGGAGATAATGGCCGGTCATTTCCGTCAGCCCGGCAATCCGGTTCAGGTTTTCACCCCAGATGGCCTCATTGGCCAGAATTTCTTTGGCTAACTTAGCGGCGCCGGCGGAGCTGCCGTCAAAAGCGCTCCACCGCTCAGCCATAAACTGCAGCACCGGCAGATCATCTTTCATGATGAATTCTCCTGCCGGCCGTCGGGCTTTCATGGAGGTCCCGTCAATGACGCCGTCCTTATAGACAAACAGCAGGGCTGACAGGGAAAATACCAGCCGCTTGGGCAGTGTGCCTTTAATTTTGGCGTATTCCAGGATCGAAGGCAGAACCCGGGCCTTAAATTTCGAGGAAGAGTTTAAGAGAATGCTCAGTAAATAGTGCTTAATAAAGGGATTTTCAAACCGCTCGACCACACTGGCGGAAAATTCATTGAGCATTTTTTTGTCCAGACCGCTGAATTCAAGGGAAGGAAGAATTTCGTCCTGCATAATCTGCCGGATAAATTTTCCGGTGACCGGGTGTTCCATCATTTCCTGCACTGTTTCCAGGCCATATAGGAAGGCGGCCGGCACAGACGAGGTATGAGCGCCGTTTAGAATGCGGACCTTGCGGGTCCGGTAGGGGGTCATATCGTTAGTCCAGATTACATCGAGACCGATTTTGTGAAAGGGAAGCCGTTCGGACAAAGCTTGGGGCCCTTCAATGACCCATAGATGAAAGATCTCGCCCGTATCCATCAGTTCGTCGATATAGCCAAACTGCCGTTGCAATTCTTGTGCTTCATCCCGGGGATAGCCGGTTACAACCCGGTCAACCAGGGTATTGGCGAAGGTATTGCAGTTTTCCACCCATTGGCTGAAGGCGGCAGGCCGGTTCCATGCTGCGGCCAGCCTCAATACGGCGGACTTTAAGTTGTCGCCGTTGCGGTCAATCAGTTCGCAGGGCAGCATGATCAGTCCTTTGGCCGGATCGCCTTGAAAATGAGTATAGCGGCGATAAAGATAAGCCGTTAATTTGCCCGGGAAGGATACCGGCGGCGTATGGGTGAACTTGTCGGCAGGGTCAAATACGATGCCGGCCTCGGTGGTATTGGATACGATGAATTCGGTGGAGGGGTTTTCCGCGCATTGGAGGACTTCTTCCCACTGGGTGTAAGGATTCAGGCCCCGGCTAACCGCTGCGATGATTTCTTTATGTTCTGTGATTTTGCCGCCCTGCAGGCCGCGCAGCAGCAAGGTATAGAGACCGTTCTGCTCATTGAGTTGGCCGGCCAGCCCTTCGGCAATAGGCTGCACGACAACGACCCGCCCGTTAAACAGATTATGCTGATTCAGCTGATGAATCATGCTGTCCACAAAAGCCCGGAGAAAATTCCCCTCGCCGAACTGCAGCACCCGTTCCGGCAAATGCTCCGTAGCTTTTCCAACAGCCAATCCTGATGCCGGCTGATAGGAGCGCAAAAAAGAAGCGCTTAGTTTTTCCATCGTGAGTTCCTCCCCTGTCAGTTTATAACAAAAACAAATATTTGAGATTTTGTGTCATATGACGGAAAGGGTACATTGTCGCGTCAGAATTACAGAGCAAAATACCTTTTGGCGTTACGGTAGCAGATGTCCTGTACCACTGAACCCAACAGCTCTATATCATTCGGCGCTTCGCCGGTTTCCGTCCATTCACCCAGAAGGTTGCAGAGCAGGCGACGGAAATAATCGTGGCGGGTGTAGGAGAGGAAGCTGCGCGAGTCGGTGAGCATGCCGACAAACAGGCTGAGGAGGCCGATGTGGGAGAGGGCGGTCATATGCCGGATCATGCCGTCTTTCTGATCATTAAACCACCAGCCTGATCCCAACTGGATTTTGCCAGGGATGCCGCTGCCTTGGAAGCATCCGGCAATAGTAGCCAGCATTTCATTGTCCCGGGGGTTTAAAGAGTAGAGAATGGTTTTAGGCAGTTCATCGGTAGAATCCAGAGTGTCCAGAAAGCGGGCCAGTTCCGGGCCGTAGCTGTAGTCGGCCATGGCATCATAGCCTGTGTCCGGGCCCAGGAGGCGCATCATGCGGGTATTGTTGTTGCGGATGGTGCCGATATGGAGCTGCATGACCCATCCAAGGCGGGCGTATTGCCGGCCTACATAGATCAAGACGTGGGTTTTGTATATTTGAATTTCCCCGGCTGTGAGTGTTTCCCGCCGCAAGGCTTTCCGGAAAATAATATCTGCTTCCTCTGCAGTGCCTGGCGCAAATACCATGGGATCCATAGCATGGTCAGATACGCGGCAGCCGACTCCGTGAAAGAATTCAATCCTTTGCCCCAGGGCGGCGGTCACATCGGAGATGGAACGAATCCGGAAGCCGGCGGCTGTTTCCAGTTTGCCGATATAATTGATAAACCCATCCTTGTCAATATTGATGCTTTTGTCCGGACGAAACGCCGGCAGTACCTTTACATTAAAGGAAGCGTTCTTCTCGTTGGCTATGGCGATATGATATTCCAGGGAGTCCGCAGGATCGTCCGTGGTACAGACTGATTCTACCCTGGAGCGCTTAATAAAGCCTCTGGCGCGATACTCTTCTTTTTGCAGCAAAGCATTGCAGGTTTCCCAGATCTCTTCGGCTGTGGCCGGTGAGAGGAGTTTCTGGATGCCGAAGTATTCTCGCAATTCCTGATGGGTCCAGTGATAGAGAGGGTTGCCGATGCATTTGGGCATGGTCTCGGCCCACTTCATGAATTTTTCTTTATCCGGGGCGTCGCCGGTGATATAGCATTCATCCACGCCGCAGGCCCGCAAGGCCCGCCACTTGTAATGATCTCCTCCCAGCCATACCTCGGTGATATTGCGCCATTGTTTATTCTCGGCGATTTCCCGCGGGTTCAGATGGCAGTGGTAGTCGATGATCGGCATGGACTTGGCATAGGTATGATATAAGGTTTCAGCGGTTTTATTGGTTAAAAGGAAGTTTTCATCCATAAAGCTTTTCATGGTTTTTGCTCCTTTTTTTGATTCTTAGGAGTTTGATAAAAAACTCATCTGTGGCCTCGAATCTGGGACCGTTCAAAAAGGTCCAGATGTTAGGAAGGACGAGGAAGCGCGCGCAGACAGTACGTTCGGGAGGTACGGCAAGCGCGCTCCCGCAGGACTGACAACGCAGATGGGCCTTTTTCAACGGTCCCCTAATGTTTATCCTTATTGCGATATTCCGAAGGAGACACGCCGGTTACTTTTTTGAAGGTGTTGCTGAAATAAGCGATATCGGCGTACCCCAGCCGCTCGGCCACCTCGGATATCCGAAGGGATGTGGCGGTCAGAAGCCGTTTGGCTTCGGTGATTTTTATTTCAGTGACATAATCCACAAAATTTACGTTCATTTCCTGTTTAAACAATTGACTTAAGTAGCAGGCATTCATCGGGATGCTTTTGGCTGCTTCCGTCAGGGTAATTAAGCTGGGCGGCGTGGTTTCAATATAGTGCAGGACCTTTTGAATAATGGGAGATCCGGTGGCCGCGTCAGCCTGGACGGGAATGGGTCCGTCGGCGGGTTTTCGCTCCTCCAGCCACTTGGTCAGGCACTGATGCATTTCCTCCGGCTGAACCGGTTTCAGGAGATAATCACGCACGCCGTTGCGCAGGGCTTTCTGAACAAAGGGAAAGTCGTCGTATACGCTGATGATCACCACATCAGGCGAACAGCTTTTACGGTGAAGTTCATTGACCAGGGTGATTCCGTCCATGACCGGCATCCCGATATCAGTCAGAACAAGGTCCGCCTGGTTGCCCCGCAGCCAGTCCAGTGCCTCCAAGCCGTTGGCGCATTCATGAACTACGTTGAAGGGGAGGCAGGTCTTTTCCACTGTCCATTTCAAGGCGCTTCTTACCCATTTTTCGTCATCCACCAGCAGAATGCGATTCATTCTCATGACCTCCCGTTGCATTGTGGGCAAGAGTTGCCGGCAGGGTGATAAACACTTGGGTTCCCTGACCCAGCCGGCTTTCCACCTGGATGCCGTACTCCGGTCCAAACAGATGGATGATTCGGCGGTGAACATTGATGATGCCCAGATTATCTCCTCCGGCCAGAATATCTTTTTCCGTCAGGTCCTGACGCAGCTTCTCCAAAACCGGTTGAGGCATTCCTGCCCCCGTATCGCTTACTGTGACCAAAAAGGAGTTTACCGTTTTCCGTCCGGCGGTAATTTCGATCAAGGTCGGATGTCCGTTGGACTGCAGACTGTGCAGCAAACAGTTTTCCACCAGAGGCTGCAGGGAGAACTTAACAATCGGCAGGTCAAGGGCCCATTCCGGAATATTCATGGTATAAGAGAAGGAGGACTCAAAACGGAATTGCTGGATTTGCAGGTATACCCGGCAGAAGTTAAGCTCTTCCCGCAGAAGGACAACTGGTGCCGTATTGCGCAGGTTATAGCGGAGAAGCGCCCCCAGGGATGCCGCCATAGTGGCGATATCTTCCCGGTTTTGCTCCAGGGCCATTCCCCGGATAGTCTCCAGTGCATTGCATAAAAAGTGAGGATTGATTTGAGATTGGAGCACTTTGATCTCCATTTCTTTTTGGCGCAGAGAAGCTTCCGTTTCCCGCAGGCGGGAGAAATAAATTTCCTCCATGAGGTCTGACAGCCGCATCACCATTTTATTAAAGCCTTGGGAAAGCTGGCCGATTTCGTCGTTGGAATCCACCTGGATTTTGGCGCTGAAATCTCCCACCTCGATTTTGCGCATAAACTGCTGCAGTTGGCGGATGGGGGAAATAATAGCGGAGGCGAAGGCCATTCCCAGGATGTAGGCTGCCGCCAATGACAGGACCACAGTCCAGCTGATGGCTTGCCCGATGCGTCCCGCTTCTTTTCTCAATTCGGCGTAAGGAATCGAAGTGACAAACGTCCAACCCAGATTGGGAGAAAAGCTGTAAGTGAGAAAATCCGGCTCTGGGTCGCTGGATACCAGCGTACCGTTTTTTTGGGACAGGATGATATCTTTGTCCGGTTTTTCCGTCTTTTGACCGATTTTATTGGCATCCGGATGATAAATATAGTGTCCGCCGGCATCCAGAATGTAAAAATACCGTTCCCCGGTGTTGAATGCTTCTGATACCTCGCGCAGACGGCGAAAATTAATATCGAAGATCAGCATGCCTGCCATCTGCAGGGTAGTGGGGCTTTGAATCCGCCTGGCCAGGGTGATGACCGGTTCCTTGTGATCTTTCCAGTCAATGGAGCGGCTGATAATGATCGGCAGTCCGTTGTGAGGCGCCGATACATACCAGTATTCATCCCGCAGCTGACTGGCAGGATAGGGGCTGCGGAGCTCCAATGTGTCAATGGCCAGAATGTTGTCTAAAATGAGAGTAATATGGGAGATATCCGGCCGGGAGTACATTTCCGCCCGGATCAGGTCTTGGATCTCGTAACGAATCCGGCTCTGCTCCACTTCTTCGACTGTGCGCATGTGCAGGAGCCGCTGCATATCCGGATGATTGATGATCTTCAGGCTGCTGCTCTCAAAGTCCCGTACATAGTACTCGAGATGAGTTTCTATCGGCTCAATGGCCTGCCGGTTATTGAGGATGGCTTGCTGCTCCAGGCTATCGGCCGATTGTTTATAAGAAAGAATGCCGACCACGAGCATAGGGATCACGATCAATATCGACGAAAAAACAAATAATTTCCAGGAGAGAGGCTGGTTGCGCAAAAAGCGGCTGCGGTTCAAGAGAGAGGCGATCTTTTTCGTAAAGCGGTCCATCTCTGCGCCTCCTTTTCAGCTCTTCCGTAATATTCGCCGTTTTCCGGGCCCGTTCCTTTCATCTGAGCCGGCTGAAAGAATCAGAGAGGCCGCCGGCCTCTCTGATTCTCCCGTTATTATTTCTTGCGAGCTGCTGCAATGGCAGCCAAATCGTCTTTATAATCGGCGGAGTATTTATCAATGACCGGTTTAACAGCTGCCTGCCAGGGCTTCACATCGGTAACTTCGGTGATAGTCACGCCGGCGGCTTTCAGCTTATCCATAGATTCTTTCTCGAATTTGTCCCACAGATCCCGCTGGGTGGCAACCGAGTCCATGGCGGCTTGCTTGATCAGTTTGCGGTCTTCTTCCGAGAGTTTATCCCAGGTTACTTTGCTGATCATCAGCACTTCCGGAACACGCTGATGGCCGTCGAGAATAAAATTCTTTACTGCCTGGAAATGATTGGCGGTCAGATAGCTGGGAGAATTATTTTCGGCGCCGTCAATAACGCCGGTCTGCAGACCGCTGAATACTTCCCCGTAAGGCATTGGCGTGGCGCTGGCCCCCAGGGCGCTGATCAGGTCCATGTTCACTTTACTCTGCTGTACGCGGATCTTCAAACCTTGCAGATCGGCTACGCTTTTTACCGGCTTTTTGGTATAGAAGCTGCGGGAGCCGGAACTATAGTATGCCAGACCTTTGAGCTTGGATTTCTCCAGGTTGTCCAGCATCTTTTGCCCATACTCGCCATTCAGAAAGTTCCAGACATGCTCATCATTATCGAAAATGTAGGGCAGGGAATATACGCCGAATTGCTTATTGAACTCGGCCAGAGGCGAGCTGCTTACCCTGGTGAACTCAATCGCTCCCAGCTGCACCTGTTCAATCACCGATTTTTCTTCTCCCAGCTGGGCAGCAGGAAACACATCAATTTTAATCCGGCCCTTGCTGCGCTCCAATACCAGTTCGGCGAATTTCTTATCGCCCAGGGTGGTAGGATAATCCGCCGGATGCGTCTCGGCCAGACGGAAGTTATATTTGGGCGCCTCCCCCTTCTTATCGGCGGTGCTGCTGCTGCCGCAGCCAGTTGCCAGTATGGACAGCATAACCACCAGGACTGCCAGTGAGACTAACTTTTTCATACTCATTCTCCCCTCCAGTATATATTTTCAACGATCCCCTACTTGCGGGCTTGGTCAATGGCCTCCAACTCTGATTGATATTCAGCGCGGTATTTGTCGATAACCGGCTTCACCGCTGCCTGCCAGGGTTTTATATCGGTTACTTCCGTTACGGTTACGCCGGCGGCTTTAATTTTTGTCAAAGCGCCGTTTTCAAACTTATCCCATTCGGCCCGTTGGGTCGTCACAGAATCCATGGCAGCCTGTTTGATGATTTTCTTGTCTTCATCGGACAATTTGTCCCAGGTCACTTTGGAGATCAACAGAACTTCCGGCACCCGCTGGTGCCCGTCCAAAATATAGTTTTTGGCAATTTGGAAGTGATTCTGCACCATCATGGTAGCGGCATTGTTTTCGGCGCCGTCAATAACCCCGGTCTGCAGGGCGCTGAAGATTTCCCCCGAAGGCATGGGAGTAGCGCTGGCATTCAGTGCGCTGATCAGTTCCATACTGATTTTGCTTTGCTGCACCCGGATTTTCATGCCGGCCAGATCAGCTAAGGTTTTTACCGGTTTTTTTGTGTAGAAACTGCGGGCGCCTGCATCATAGTAGGCTAAACCCTTCATCTTGGATTTTTCCAGGTTATCCAGCATTGTTTGGCCATCGCCGTTTAAGTATTTCCACATATGATCGGCATTGTCGAAAATATAGGGCAGGGTATACACCCCGAAGGATTTATTGAACTCGGCCAGAGGCGCGCTGCTCACCCGGGTGAATTCAATGGCGCCTAATTGCACCTGTTCAATGACTGACTTTTCTTCCCCTAATTGAGAAGAGGGAAACACGTCGATTTTAATGCGGCCATTTGTCCTTTGAGTTACCAGCTCGGCGAACTTTTTGTCCCCCAGGGTACAGGGATGTTCAGGCGGATGCTGCTCTGCCAGGCGGAAATTGTACTTGGCGCCTTCCGCCTTTTGGCCGGCGGTTTGGGTGTCATTGCCGCCGCAGCCGGCCGCGATAAGGACCAGCATGAACATAAGAAGAACGGTCAATAGTTTTTTGTTCATAATCTTCCTCCTTTATTATCATAGCGGGGGAAATCCCGCCACATGCTCCTTACTTAAACAGAGTGGGCAGCCACAGGACCGTTTGCGGTACATAGGTAATCAGCAGCAGGACTACTATCATGGCGCAGAAGAAAGGCATCATGGCCTTTGTTCCCTGAGAGATGCCGATACCGCCAATGGCGCAGCCTACAAACAAAACAGTTCCTACCGGCGGCGTCAATAGTCCCATGCCGGCGTTAAAGATCAGAATCAGCCCGAAGTGAACCGGATCAATGCCGATAGCGGTGCATACCGGCAGCAGCACCGGCGTCATAATCAGAATCATGGGGGCCATGTCCATGGGCCCGCCCAGGATTAAGAGCAGAATGTTAATCAGCAGCATAATAATGATGGGGCTGTCCGAGATCGTCAAAAAGGCTTGGGTAATCAATTCCGGCAGTTTGAGATAAGCCATTATCCAGCCAAAAGCCGCCGAGGTGGCGATCAGGAAGTAAACCATCAGCACGGTGCGGAAGGTACGCTTCAGCACCGGAATCATACTCTTTAAGGGGACCTCCCGGTATATGCCAAAAGCCAGAATAAAGGCGTAGAGCGCAGCCAGGGCGCCTGACTCGGAAGCGGTAAACAAGCCGGAGATAATGCCGCCTAAAATTACAAAGGCCGGGGAGATAGATACCAAGCCATTGAGAATGATGCTGGGGCGCTGCTCTTTCGGAACGGGTTCCCCCGGTTGGTAGCCCCGCTTAACGGCGTATATATATGCTACCGTCATCAATGTTCCCAACAGGATAAAGCCGGGAACAATTCCTGCCAAAAACAGCGATTTAATCGAAATGCCGCCGGCGACGATGGAATAAAGGACCAGATTATGACTGGGGGGGACTACGACCCCCTGAATCGCCGAAGAAATCGTAAGACCTACCGAGTAGTCCACATCATACCCTTTCTTTTTCATCATCGGGATCATAACCGAACCGACGGAAGAAGCGTCAGCCACCGCTGATCCGGAAATGTTGCCGAAAAACATACAGGCGACACAGTTTACCATCGCCAAACCGCCTCGGATATGCCCCACCAGAAGCTGGGCGAAATTCACCAGCCTGAGGGCCAGGCCGCCTTCTCCCATAATCTGACCGGTCAGAATAAAGAAGGGAATGGCCAGAAGAGAAAAAGAACTGATTCCGTGGACCATCTGCTGTCCTAATACCGGCAGGGGAATTCCAACGTAAATCAGCGTCGCCAGGGTAGCTCCCGCCAAGCTAAGGGCTACCGGAAATTTAAGCAGCATCAGTGCGATAAAGCTAACCGTTAATATGATAATTGCCATCGTCGTATCCATTATTTATCACCGCCTAGGCCTGCGCCCATCTCAATTTCGTTTCCTTTGTGCCGTTTTGTATTGATATTGGCTATATGCAGCAGGGAATAGGCACAGATCATGACGCCGGTGATGGGCATGACAATGTACAGAGTACTGTTAGGCAGCTTGGTAGCCGGCAGAGTGGAATCATGCATCAATACAGTAAATTCCCATCCATACACAATCAAATACACGCCAAAGCACAAAACACAGACTTCAATGAATAGCTCTACCATCTTTATCACTTTAGCCGGCAGCAGATCAATCAAGGAGTCCATTCCCAGATGCAGCCCTTCGCGAAAGCCGATGGCCATGCCCATAAAAGAAAACCAGACCAGTAAAAGCAGCGTGACCTCTTCTGACCAGAAGAACACAAAATTAAACAGCTTACGGGTCATGACCTGTGTTGTCACTACCAGTATCATGGAGGTTAATCCAATCAGAGCAGCCGACTCAAAAATAGTGTCAATAAGGAGAGCTAGTTCCTTGATTTTCTTCATCATTTTCCCCCTTTTCGTCTATTTATCCTTATCGTAGTGTCTCTTTTTTTATTGTACGAGGGTATTGACAGAATTAACAGACGAATCATTTCGGAATGTTTTGTGTTTTTTTTAGATTATTTAAAATTATTCAGAAGAAACAAAGCTTGCCGAGAACAATAAAAAAAACCTGCCCAAACCCTTTACAGAACCCTTGTTCGGTGATAAAATAGAGTCAAACATTTGTTTGGCGGAGGAATGAGATATGGCGGAACAACCAGAAAGAGCGGAGAAAATAGAGAGAGCAACCAAAACGGAACGAGGGGAAAAAGCGGAAAAGGCTGCGGCCGCAAACGAGAAGCAAAGGGCGCTGGAAGGCGCATTGAAACAAATCGAAAAAGATTTTGGCAAGGGATCGATTATGAAACTGGGCGAGGCAGCCGCGAAAATGACGGTGGAAGCCATCCCCACCGGTGCCCTTTCCCTGGATATCGCGCTGGGGATCGGCGGCGTTCCCCGGGGCCGGGTCGTGGAGATCTACGGCCCCGAATCCTCGGGTAAAACCACCGTCGCCCTGGAGATCATCGCCCAGGCGCAAAAAGCCGGCGGCATTGCTGCCTTCATTGACGTGGAGCATGCTCTGGACCCGGTCTATGCCAAGGCTTTGGGGGTCAATACCGACGAAATGCTGATTTCTCAGCCTGACTACGGCGAGCAGGCTCTGGAAGTAGCCGAGGCTCTGGTCAGAAGCTCGGCCATTGACGTGATTGTCGTGGATTCGGTGGCGGCCCTGGTGCCCAAAGCTGAGTTGGAGGGCGACATGGGAGACGCCCAGATGGGTCTCCAGGCCCGTTTGATGTCCCAGGCTCTGCGAAAGCTGACCGGTATTATCAGCAAATCCCGCACCACGGCTATCTTTATCAATCAATTGAGAGAAAAAGTCGGCGTGATGTTTGGCAGCCCGGAAGTAACCACCGGCGGCCGGGCCTTAAAGTTTTATGCCTCGGTGCGGCTGGACGTACGGAGAGTGGAAAGCATCAAACAGGGAAACGATGTCGTTGGCAATCGCACCCGGGTGAAAGTCGTCAAAAATAAAATCGCCCCGCCTTTCAAGCAGGCCGAATTTGATATTATGTACGGCAAGGGAATCTCCCGGGAAGGCATTTTGGTAGATATGGGCACAACTCTTGAAATCCTGGATAAAAGCGGTTCCTGGTATTCCTTTGAAAATGAGCGCATCGGACAGGGACGGGAAAATGTAAAGCAGTTTTTAACCGACCGGCCGGATATCGCCGATAAAATTGAGAAAAAAATTCGGGAAATGTCGGTCGCGGTCGCCAATGTCATGACCGCGGCGCCAGGCGCCGGTAATGATCCGGAAGACGTCGGTCCGGAAGAACTGGAATAAGAGCAAAAGATCCACCGAACAGAAAAAGGATGATCAACCTGCAACAGGCTTGTCATCCTTTTTTATATATCCTGGTTACTTTAGCCATTGCAGGAAACAGCCCGGCGCCAACCCCGTCAGTTGCTTGAGGTTGTGGTACGAAATAAGGGAAAGAAATGTAGATAATTGTCGCAGAATATGTTATAGTAAAAAATGGGGAGCAATGCGGCTCAAGGACTATATAGTCTTTGAGTTTTTGGGTTTTTCCTTTTCAATATGGAAATCACCGGAAGCGGCATGGATGTGAATGGCATAGCAAGTCAATGCTGCAAACTGGATATGCTATGTATGAACCCATTTACAAATTCTCAGTAAAAAGCAAAAGAAAGTAGGCGAATCATAACCATGTTATCATTATTGGAACGCACGCGCAAAATAAATAAGCTGCTGCAAAAGTCGGAGAAAGTTCAGTTTGAAGAAATTTCCGCTGTGCTGAGCAGCGTCATCAGCGCCAATGTCTATATTGTGAGTAAGGACGGGCATATTCTTGGCTATACCTGCATGGATAATTTTGAATGCAGTCTGATGCAAGACACTGTATTGGAAAAAGGAATATTTCCGGAACGGTATGTGGAATGGCTGCAGCGCATTTATGAAGTCTCCCCCAATATTTGTCTCAAGGACGGTCTGTGCGCCTTTGCGGAGGAGGGTACCAAATGTTTGTTTAACGACAAGTTCACCACGATTATTCCGATCTTTGGCGGCGGCGAAAGGATCGGCACTTTGCTCGTGGCTAAATTCCATGATAAATTTGTCGACGACGATCTGATCTTGGCAGAGTATGGCGCTACAGTCGTAGGCATGGAGATTCTGCGGGATCGCAGCGGCAAAATCGAGGAAGAAGCCCGGAAAAAGGCAACCGTTCACATTGCTTTGGGGACTCTTTCCTACTCGGAGCTGGAAGCCGTCGTGCATATCTTCAACGAACTGGGCGGCAACGAAGGTTTGCTGGTGGCCAGTCAGATCGCTGACCGGGTCGGCATCACCCGCTCGGTCATTGTCAATGCCCTGCGTAAATTTGAAAGCGCCGGCGTAATCGACTCCAAATCCTTGGGGATGAAAGGGACCTACATTAAAGTTTTAAACGAGTATTTATTGGATGAACTGGGGAAGATGAAAAAGAGTGGTTTGTAAAACGTGGCAAAACTCAGCCATTATGCTGGACCACAGGATAAATGGGTGACGCCGGAATGGTCACTCATTTTATTCTTTTTCCGGTCCGATTCAGGAATTATTGGCGGCGAAGGGTTGGGTGGCGGTTATGAATAAGGCGCAGGCCTTAGGAGAAGATAGGATATCTTCTTTGTTGCGGAGCTATTCCGTTCCTGCGATTATCGGGATGGTCGTGAATGCGTTATATAATGTGGTAGACAGCGTTTTCGTCGGACAGGGAGTGGGAGAAGTAGGGCTTACCGCCGTCACTATCGCCTTTCCTCTGATGTCGGTTCTCATGGCGGTGGGCATGCTGGTGGGCCTGGGGGCAGCCGCCTTGGTCTCCATCCGGCTGGGCAAACAGGACAAAGCCGGCGCTGAACTGATTTTAGGCAATGCTTTTACCATGATCAGCGGATTTGTTTTGGTCACCACAGGGGTGGCCTTATATTTTCTGGACCCCTTGCTGCTTTTGCTGGGGGCGACGCCAGAGGTACTGCCCTATGCCCGGGATTTTTCCTTCATTATCCTGGCCGGCAGCGTATTCATGCATATCAGCTTTGGCCTCAACGGCATTATCCGGGCTCAGGGCGACCCAAGAACAGCGCTTTTAACCATGCTGATCGCGGCGATTTTAAACATGATCTTTAATCCTCTGTTTATTTTTGGTTTTGGTATGGGAATCAAGGGATCAGCCTGGGCCACCGTTCTGGCTCAGGCCATTTCCACCGCCTGGGTTATGGTGTATTTTATCAGAGGATCAGGTACGCTTACGCTAAGACGGCGCTGCCTGGCGGTAGACGGAAAAATTCTGGCGGGGATTACCCGAATCGGCATGGCGCCTTTTTTGATGCAGATCGGCAACAGCCTGGTCATGGTCATTTTTAATTTTACCCTGTTAGCCCATGGGGGAACTTCAGCGGTAGCAGCCTTTGGCATCATTAACCGGATGCTGATGCTGCTTTTAATGCCTATCATAGGCATCAGCCAGGGTGCCCAGCCTATCATTGGCTATAATTATGGCGCCGGCCAATATAAAAGAGTGATCGAGACTGTTAAAACAGCCGTATTGGCCGCAACCGTCCTGTGTTTGTTGGGTTTTACCAGTGTGCAGCTTTTCGCGGAACAGATCATTCGTCTGTTTAACGGTAACCCGGAACTTGTTCATCTGGGGGCCACCGGCCTGAGACTCTTTTTAGCCATGTTGCCGGTAATAGGCTTCCAAATGATCAGCGCCAATTATTTTCAGGCTGTGGGTAAGGCGGGATACGCTATTGTCTTCAACCTGCTGCGGCAAATTATCATTTTAATACCCATGGTCTATCTGCTGCCGCAATTCCTGGGCCTGATCGGTATTTGGCTGGCCGGACCCATCTCAGATATGGGCGCGGCTCTCTTGACCGGTATTGTCATGGTCCGGGAGATAAAACATCTATCGCTGCAGGAGCAGGCAGACAAGTCGTAAATAATATTAAAGAGGATGAGGCGTTTGGGCCTCATCCTCTTTTTCAATGCTATGCCAGTTCTTCATCGGTATCTTCCTGGAAAAGATACTTCCGGGCAAAGCTGAGCCATAATTGAGCCGCATGGGAAAGATAGCGGCCTTTTTTCCAGATCACTGACATCTGGTGCCAAATAGGAGGATTTACCAAGGGGATGGTGGTAATTGTATTCATATGGAGGTCTGCACATAATCGGCTGGGCAGAAAAGCGATGCCCAGATTGGCGGCGACGGTTTGAATCATGAGTTCCTGCTGGGATGTTTCGAAAATGATTTTGGGCTGAAATCCGGCCAGTTTGCACTTATCGATGATTTCATCATGCAGGCTGAAATCGTCGCGATAAATGACAAAGGACTCGTAAGCCAGAGACTTTAAATCAATGCTCTTCAGCCGGCTCAAAGGGTGGCCGGTATGGATGATGACTCTAAGAGGGTCATTGGACAGGGCAAAAGAATCATATATGGTCATATCAGGAATATGGCAGACAATACCGATATCCAGGCTGCCTTCCCGAATTTTTTGCTCTACTTTTTTGGAACCGTGTTCATATAACTCAATATCGATTTGTGGATACTGCTTTCTAAACTCGCCCAGCAATTGGGCGAAGACAGTCGCCTCGGTAATCGGCGGCAGTCCGATCAGGATCTTGCCCCGGGCCAGTTTGTATTCTTTTTCAAACTCGGAAGTCAGGCTGTCGAACAGGGAAACTACCTGCTGGGCCTGGTTGAAAAAAATGATGCCGGCATCAGTCAGCTCCACTGCCTTGGAATTCCGGTTCAGCAGGGTCACTCCCAGTTCAGTTTCCAAATCTTTAATGATCTTGCTGATGGCAGACTGGGACACATGGATGATCTGCGCCGCTTTGCTGAAGTTTTTCTGACGGGCCACTTCGGTAAAGTATCTTAAATGTAAGATATCCATAGACACTCCCCCCTTGATTAAGATTTTACTATCTATTTTGCTCATGGTAAAGATTAAAATGATATATTTTCTTTATAGATTAAAATCAATTATGATAAAAAAAGGATCACCAGGCAGTATTCCTTTCGTAGATGAGCACTATGAGTTTTCTGTATAGTTTCAATTTAAAGGAAAATGAAAAGTTATGATTAAATATTGTATTTAGGAATACTTGAATACCTAAAAACTAGAGAGAGAGGGATTGAACGGATGAGAAAAATGAAGACCATGGACGGGAATACGGCAGCGGCTCACGTATCTTATGCCTTTACGGAAGTTGCCGCTATTTTCCCGATTACTCCTTCGTCACCGATGGCCGAGTATGTGGATGAATGGGTTGCCGAAGGCAGGAAAAACATCTTCGGCCAGCCGGTGAAAGTGATGGAAATGCAGTCCGAGGCTGGTGCCGCCGGTGCTGTTCACGGTTCCTTACAGGCCGGTGCCTTGACGACGACTTACACCGCCTCGCAGGGTCTCTTGCTGATGATTCCCAATATGTACAAAATTGCCGGCGAACTTCTGCCGGGAGTGTTCCACGTCAGCGCACGGGCGCTGGCTGCCAACGCTCTTAACATTTTTGGCGACCACCAGGACGTCATGGCCGCGCGTCAGACCGGTTTTGCTCTGTTAGCCGAAAGTAGTGTGCAGCAGGTTATGGACCTGAGCGCTGTTGCCCATCTGGCGGCGATTAAAGGCCGGGTTCCCTTCGTGAATTTCTTCGACGGCTTTAGGACTTCGCACGAAATCCAAAAAATTGAAATTTTTTCTTATGAGGAACTGGCCAAACTAGTGGACCACGACGCCCTGGACGCTTTCCGCAGCCGGGCTTTGAATCCTGATCATCCCGTGATCCGCGGCACTGCCCAGAACCCGGACATTTACTTCCAGGAAAGAGAAGTGTCCAATCCTTACTATGAAGCCATTCCGGCCATTGTCGAGGATTATATGGCTCAGGTCAGCAAGCTGACCGGCCGGGAATATCATCTCTTCAACTATTATGGCGCCAAAGACGCCGACCGCATCATCGTGGCCATGGGCTCGGTGTGCGAGGCCATCGAGGAAACCGTAGACTATCTGAATGCCAAGGGGGAAAAGGTGGGTCTTTTGACCGTTCATCTGTACCGTCCTTTCTCTCTGGAGCATTTCTTCAAGTATATCCCCAAAACCGTCAAGAAAATCGCTGTTCTGGACCGCACAAAAGAACCGGGCTCCATCGGCGAACCCTTGTACCTGGATGTAAAAAGCGCTTTTTACGGCAAGGAATGGCAGCCGGTTATCGTTGGCGGCCGCTACGGCTTAGGCTCCAAAGATGTGGTGCCGGCCCATATTATTCCTGTGTTTGACAACCTCAAACAGGCCCAGCCCAAAGACCGGTTTACCATCAGCATTGTGGATGATGTGACCCATACCTCCCTGCCCACGGGCAGCGATGTGGACACCACCCCGACAGGCACTACGTCCTGTAAGTTCTGGGGACTTGGCTCCGATGGCACGGTGGGCGCCAACAAAAGCGCCATCAAGATCATCGGCGATCATACCGACATGTATGCGCAAGCTTACTTCGCCTATGACTCGAAAAAATCCGGCGGCATTACCATTTCCCACCTGCGGTTCGGCAAGAAGCCGATCAAGTCTCCTTATCTGATTAACAAAGCCGACTTTGTGGCCTGCCACAACCAGTCCTATGTCACCAAATACAACGTGCTGGACGGCTTGAAACCAGGCGGTTCTTTCCTCCTGAACTGCAGCTGGAGCGAAAAAGAACTGGAAGAGAAACTGCCGGCAGCCATGAAACGCTATTTAGCCGACAAGAAGATCAACTTCTATATTATGGACGCTGTCAAGATCGCTCAGGACCTGGGGCTGGGCGGCCGGATCAACATGATCATGCAATCGGCCTTCTTCAAGCTGGCCAACATCATTCCGGTGGAAGAGGCTGTCAAGTATCTGAAAAACGCCGTGGTAGACTCCTATGGCAACAAAGGGCAGAAAGTCGTGGATATGAACAATGCGGCCATTGATCAGGGCGTCAACGCCATGGTGAAGGTTCAGGTGCCGGCGGCCTGGAACAGCGCCCAGGATGAAGCGGCTGCTGCCAGCAATGCGCCGGACTTTATCCAAAACATCGTGATTCCGATGAATCGTCAGGAAGGCGACAATCTGCCGGTCAGCGCTTTTGTCGGCATGGAAGACGGCACCTTCCCCGGCGGCACCGCGGCTTATGAAAAACGCGGCATAGCCATTGATGTGCCTCAGTGGGAAATTGACAAGTGCATTCAATGTAACCAGTGCGCCTTTGTTTGTCCTCACGCCGCCATCCGGCCGGTTCTGGTCAGCGAGGCTGAGGCCAAGGCAGCGCCGGCGGGCTTTACCGTTAAACCGGCGACAGGCATCAAAGACTTTAATTTCCGCATCGCCGTCTCCCCTTTGGACTGTGCAGGCTGCGGCAACTGTGCCCAGGTCTGTCCCGCCAAAGAAAAAGCCCTGGTGATGAAACCCTTGGAAAGCCAGCTGGATCAGGCGCCTCTCTGGGATTACGCCATGGGCCTGTCTCCCAAAGCCAACCCCTTAAATGCGCAAACCGTAAAAGGCAGCCAGTTCGAACAGCCCCTGCTGGAGTTCTCGGGCGCCTGCGCCGGCTGCGGCGAAACTCCTTATGCCAAGCTGATCACCCAGCTGTTCGGCGACCGTATGATGATTGCCAACGCTACCGGCTGTAGCTCCATCTGGGGCGCCAGCGCACCCAGCACCCCTTATACCAAGAATCACCGGGGACATGGACCTTCCTGGGCTAACTCCCTGTTTGAAGATAATGCCGAGTTTGGCCTGGGCATGTATCTGGGAGTAAAACAGCTCCGGGAAAAACTGGTCCTGCAGATGCAGGCGGCTTTGGCACTGAACGTAAGCGCCGGCTTGAAGGCCGCCATCCAGGAATGGCTGGATAACTGGAATAACGGCGCGGGCACCCGGGCTCTGGCTGATAAGCTCACCGGTCTCTTAGAAGCCGAAAAGTCCAATGAACCGTTGATAAAAGAAATCTACAAGCAAAAAGACTTCTTTGTCAAGCGTTCCCACTGGATTTTCGGCGGCGACGGCTGGGCCTATGACATCGGTTACGGCGGCCTGGACCATGTGCTGGCTTCCGGCGAAGACGTGAATGTCTTTGTATTTGACACCGAAGTGTACTCCAATACCGGCGGTCAGTCCTCCAAAGCCACCCCGACCGCGGCTATTGCCAAGTTTGCCGCCAGCGGCAAACACACCAAGAAAAAAGACTTAGGCATGATGGCCATGAGCTATGGGTACGTTTATGTCGCCCAGATTTCTATGGGCGCCGATAAAGCGCAGACTCTGAAGGCCATTGCCGAAGCCGAGGCGTACCCCGGCCCGTCTCTGATTATCGCCTATGCTCCCTGCATCAACCACGGTCTGAAAGCCGGCATGGGCAACAGCCAGCTGGAGGCCAAGAAAGCGGTGGATAGCGGATACTGGTCCATGTACCGCTATAATCCGGCTTTGAAAGACGCCGGGAAAAATCCCTTCAGCCTGGATTCCAAGGAACCTACCTCTGACTTCAGGGAATTCCTCATGGGCGAGGTCCGTTACTCTTCCCTCAAGACCCAGTTCCCGGAAACAGCGGAAGCTCTGTTTACCAAAACCGCCAAAGACGCCGCCGAAAGACGGGAGTCTTACAAACGGCTGGCCAAGCAGTATGAGGAAGCTGCCGCTGGCAAGCAGTAACCCGACAGCCGGTGACTCAATAAGAGCCGCCCGATTGACAACGGGTAACCGATCATCTATAATTGATGTAAGCTAACTGGAAAACCAGAGGCGCAGAGGATCTGTGAATGCACAGTCCCCTGCGCCTCTTTATTTTAGCGAGGGAGGTGCTGGCAGTAAGAATAATCTCAGGAGTAGTTCAAGATAACGATTCGCAACTATATATTCAGGAAGAAAGAGGAGATTGGATATGAGAAAACAGCTTTATGGGTTTATCGGCTGGGGAGTTTTGGCAGGAGCCTTACTGCTGGCGGGATGCGGCAAGGAGCCGGCGGTGCAGACTCCGGCAGCATCGCCGGTGCGGCAAATAGCGGTTGGGGTCGGCTCGACCTTTGAGCCCTATGCCTATATTGACGCCAATAACCAGCCCGCCGGCTATGATGCGGCGGTTCTGAAGGAGATTGATTCCCGGCTGCCGCAGTACGAGTTTCAGTATCAATCCATTGAACTGAAAAATCTGCTGCTCAGCATTGATGCAAAAAAGGTGCTCATCGCCACGCAGCAGTTTGAAAAAAACCCCGCCCGCGAGGCCAAGTACCTGTTCACTAATGAAGGCTTTGCCAACTATGACAAACGAATCGTTTTCGCCAAAGGGCGGACGGATCTTAAAACGATCGACGATTTAGCCGGCAAAAGGGTCGGCTGCTCTCAGGGCAGCAATACCGCCGCGATTTTAGAGAAATACAATCAGCAGCATGATAAAAAAATTAACATTGTCTATACCTCCGGCGGCAACGGCGTCGTGTACGACGACCTGGTCAACGGACGGCTGGACGCCGGCGTCATGACGCGAAAAACTTTTCATCGCAATAATGAAGCTTTCGGTGGCGGGCTGGCGATTAACAATGAAAGCTTATTCAGCGAATCCCAGGCTTACTTCATTTTGAGCAAGAAAGAAACGCAGCTGCGCGACGATATTGACCGTGTTCTGAGAGAAATGAAAAAAGACGGCACTCTTTCCAAACTGTCCTATCAATATACGAACACCGACTATAGTGCGGAATAAACGGCGGGCCAGCCGAGAGGAGATCGGGCATGGGCAGTCTGTTTGACATACGACTGGTCTTTGAGTATTTTCCCAGTATTGTATCCCGGTTTCACATTACCCTGTTGATCGTAGTCTTCTCGCTTGCAGTCGGAACGCTGCTGGGATTCATGATTGCCATGGTCCGCCTTTACCGGTTACCGGTCTTAAACCGCCTGGCGCTGGTTTATGTTTCCTTTATCCGGGGGACGCCGGTTATCATCCAGTTATTCATTGTCTATTACGGGCTCCCGCTCTTGCTGGAAACGATAGGGCTCGATATTAATCACTGGGATAAGCTGTACTTTGTGCTGGTGGCCTACGGCTTCAACAATGCGGCGTTTATGTCGGAAATCATCCGCTCGGCCATCGCCAGTGTGCCGGCCGGGCAAAGGGAGGCGGCCTACTCGGTCGGGCTAAGCCGCTGGCAGGCTTTGCACCGGGTGATTTTGCCGCAGGCCTTCTTAACGGCGTTTCCCGTTTTCGGCACACGGGTGGTTGATGTCTTCGAATCGACCTCGCTGGCGTTTACCCTCGGCATTCTCGATATGGTCGGCCAGGCAGAGGCTATCGGAAACCGCACCTATCATGAACTGGAAGGCTATGTAGTTCTGGCGGTTATCTTTATCGCGGTCAGCCTGCTGCTGGAAACGCTGTTTACCCGGGCCGAAAAAACGCTCATTGCCAACAGGAGGTGACATCATGATTTTTGAGTTTCAATATGTTGCCGCATCCTTCAAGGTGGCCGTGCGGTATATTCCGGTCACGCTTGCCCTGTCGGTGATTCCCCTGGTCATCGGCATTGTGCTGGGCACGCTGATCGCCATTGTCCGCAGATTCAGGGTCCGGTTTATCGGCAGGGCGGCCGATATGGTGATTCCTGTCGTCAAGGGCATTCCGCTGGTGCTGCATATCTTTATCATGAACTTTTTGATATTAAAGCCGTTTGACGCGCTGGCAAAATGGTATAGCTGGGCGGATATCTTCCGGTTCATGGATAAAACCTATATCGGTATTATCGCCCTGGCGGTGTATGCGGTGGTGATTGTGTCGGAGACCATGCGCAGTGCGCTGCTGTCGGTCAATGACGGGCAGTATGAAGCCTGCTATTCGGTGGGCCTGACCAAATGGCAGGCATTGCGGCGGGTGGTTCTGCCGCAGGCATTTCCCTTCGCCGTACCGGTTTTATGCAATAATTTTATCGGGCTCATCAAAGGTTCTTCCATCGTCTATCTGATCACGGTGGTCGATGTGTTGAACGGCGCCCTGACCTCCGCGCAAATTAATTATCGCTTTCTGGAGGCGTATATTGCGGCGGCGCTGATTTACTGGGCGATGTGCCTGTTGGTGGAGAAATTTTCTGACATCTTGGAAAAGTATTTCAAGCGCTATCAGTTCAGACTGCCGGAGAGCGGCTGGCGAAGAGAGGTGTTATAGCATGATTCAACTGAATGGGGTTCGTAAATCGTTTGGCAGGAATGAAGTGCTCAAGGGAGTCGATTTGAGTGTGAACAAGGGCGAAGTCGTTGTCGTTCTAGGGCCAAGCGGCTCCGGCAAAACGACGTTACTGCGCTGCATCAATTTTCTGGAATCGGCGGATGACGGGGAAATGACGCTCGGCGCCACGAAGGTCAACTTCAGGCATGTCAGCAGCAAAGAAATTCTGCATATCCGGCGTCAAACTGCGATGGTTTTTCAAAACTATAATCTGTTTAACAATATGAACGCCCTGGAAAATGTGATGGAAGGGCTGGTGACCGCCAGGAAGATGCCGCGGGAGCAGGCGAGAGAGATGGCCCAAAAAGCGCTGGACAAGGTCGGCCTCAAGGATAAGTACGGAGCCTACCCCCTGCAGCTTTCAGGCGGCCAGCAGCAGCGGGTCGGCATTGCCCGGGCGGTGGCGCTGAACCCGGAAGTGATCTTGTTTGACGAGCCGACATCCGCCCTTGATCCGGAACTGGTGGGAGAAGTGCTGTCGGTTATGCGCCAGGTCGCCCGGGATGGCATTACTATGGTGGTTGTAACCCATGAAATGTCGTTTGCCAGTGATATCGCCAATCACATCGTATTTATGGACGGCGGCGTGATCGTGGAAGAAGGCAGTCCCCAGGAAATTTTCACGCAGCCGAAGGAAGAGCGGACCAAGCAGTTTCTGGAGCGGATATTGCCGCGCTGGAGCTTCTCGATTTAAAGAAAGCAGGTGTGAGATGTATACGGCGGCTCAACTGGCGGACAGCGGCGCAGCAGGCGATTATTTATTCCATGCCACCGGTTCCGGCGGCACTCTGGCCGGGCTGGTGGCCGGCAAAAAGCTGCTGGGGTCTTCCCTGCAGATTGTTTCGGTTGCTGTCGGCGAAAAAGGCGCCGACTATTTGCCGAAGCTGCTGACGCTTAGCAGTGGGACTTTGGCGAATCTGGGCCTGTCAGTTCCGGTAACCGCAGCCGATATTGACGTTGACCACGACTTTTATCCGCCGGGCTACGAGATCCCCAACGCCGCCGCCACGGCCGCCATCCGCCTGCTGGCGGAAACCGAGGGAATACTTCTGGACCCCGTCTATACCGGCAAGGCCTTTGCCGGACTGCTCCGGCATATCGCCGATGGCAGAATCCGCCGCGGCAGCAGGGTGGTATTTTTACACAGCGGCGGCACGCCGGCGCTGTTTGCCGAGAAAGCCATCGTGGGAGAGATTGGCTGACCGCCGGGTAAGCAGGCGNAAAAATTCTGTTGGTTCAATAACCGAAGGCAGCAAATTTTCATTTAAAGAATTCCTTTATATAACATATTTGTTACTTTTATGTAACGGATATGTTATAATTGTGTTATAACTATGATGACAGTACATATGCCACAAAAGTTTTTCTGCTGACGGTGCAGACAGGCAGAGGTGTGTTATATGCGGGGTATGGCATGCCATGAGGCCGGGAGACAGTTTGTATTCATATCAGGCAATGGCATAATACTTGCATAACATAAGAATGTCTTGAAATTCAAGGCGCAACTTTTATTGGGGAGGGGATCCATATGTGGGAACGAGAGATTGACATTCATCAGGTGGCAGAGGTCCGCACCAAAACAACGACCTATTTGGGCGCAGGCGCAATCAACAAGATGAGTGATATCGCCGCTGCGCTTACCGGCCGGGGGATCAAGAAGGCAGTGGTTGTAACCGGCAAGGGCTCGTATATCAAATCAGGCGCCTGGGATGTCGTGAAAAAGGCTCTTGATGAAAAGGGGATCGGTTACGTCGTATATAATAAAATTACTCCCAATCCCACTGCGGACCAAGTGGATGAAGCTGTGAAAATCGCCCGGGATTTTGGGGCGACGGCGGTTATTGCCATTGGCGGCGGCAGCCCGATTGACGCCGGCAAAGGGGTCGCCATTCTGCTTGCCTATCCTGACCAAACGGCGCGGGACCTTTGCGAATTTAAATTTTCCGTGGAAAAAGCCGTGCCGGTCATTGCCGTCAATTTGACCCACGGCACAGGCACTGAAGTTGACCGGTTCGCCGTTATTACCATTCCGGAGAAAGAATTCAAACCGGTACTCGCTTTCGATTGTATCTATCCGCTGTATTCGATTGATGACCCTGCGCTCATGACCTTATTGCCGCCTGATCAGACATCGTATGTTTCCGTAGATGCGGTCAATCATGTGATTGAGGCGGCTACCACCAAGGCGGGAAACCCGCTGGCCGTCAGCCTGGCGAAAGAGACCATCGACATTGTGGCCCGCTACTTGCCGCAGGCAAGAAAAGATCCCGGCGACCTGGCAGCCCGCTATCATTTGCTGTATGCCTCGCTGATTGCCGGCGTCGCTTTCGACAACGGGCTGCTCCATTTGACGCATGCTCTTGAGCATCCGCTGAGCGGCCTGAAGCCTGAGCTGGCGCACGGCCTGGGTCTGGGAATTCTCTTGCCGGCAGTGGTGAAACAGATTTACCCGGCAAAAGCCGGCATTCTGGCTGCCATACTGGCCCCGCTTGTGCCTGGATTGCAAGGTACTCCCGATGAAGCCGCCCAGGCTCATGACGGACTGAAAAAGTGGCTGAAACAGGTCGGAATCAAACAACATCTGACGGAAGAGGGCTTTACGGCGAAGGATATCGACCGGCTGGTCGAACTGGCCTTTGATACCCCCAGCCTCGGGTTGCTGCTGAGCATGGCGCCGGTCGAAGCATCCAGAGACGTGGTGAGGACGATATATGAGGATTCGCTGTAAGACGAGATCATTATTTTAAGAGACCATAAAAAG
>NZ_AFGF01000084.1 GCF_000219125.1 Acetonema longum DSM 6540 | reverse complement strand
TCTCTCTCTCTNTTNTTTTTTAGGGTCGTTATCAGTAAACTGCAATGACTTCGATTTCCACCAAGGCATCTTTAGGCAATCGCGCTACTTCCACACAGGCCCGCGCCGGGCATTCCCCGGTAAAATATTCGGCATACACATTGTTCATCGCCGCAAAATCATCCATATTCTTAATAAATACCGTGGCTTTAACGACATGGGCCAGTGTGCAACCGGCCTCCGCTAAAACAGCTTTTACATTTTCTAAAGACTGTTTGGTTTGGCCGGCGATACCTCCTGCCGCAAATTCACCGCTGGTTGGAATGACCGGCAGTTGGCCGGATACAAAAACCAAGCCGTTGGCTTTAATCGCCTGAGAATAAGGACCAATCGCCTTTGGCGCTTTAGCCGTACTGATAGCCTGTTTCATTAATGTCGGCTCCTTACAGTTTGTTTATTGCCGCTTCCATTCTGTGAAGCGCTTCCACCAATCTGGAACGCGGGCAGGCAATGTTCATTCTCATAAAGCCTGCACCGCCAGGCCCAAAGGTAGAACCTTCATTCATGGCAACCTTAGCCTGCTCCAGGAAAAATTGATTCAATTGTTTCGGCGCCATATTCAAAGCCTGGCAATTCAGCCAGATCAGATAGGTGGCCTGGGTGGGCGTTACTTTAAGGCGCGGAATCCGCTCGGCAACGAACTTGTTAAGGCAGGCAAGGTTTCCTGCCAGATACTCCAGCAATTGATCCGCGTAATAGTCGCATTCGTTATAGGAAACCTCAATAGGCAGCGTGCCGAATACAGTCCGGCCATAGGCTTTGTTATCTTCCAGGGGGGCATAGAAAAGATCATGGTTATGGCGATTGGGAATAATGACCGCTCCGGTCCTCACTCCGGCAATATTAAAGGTTTTGCTGGGATTCACGCAAACCACGCAATGATCGGCGGCTTCCTGCGAAATGCTGCCAAAGGGAATATGCTTGCTGCCTTGATAGATAATATCCGAATGAATTTCATCGGAAACAACAAATACATTATGCTTCAGACACAGTTCCGATATTCTTTCCAATTCTTCCCGGGAAAAGCATTTGCCTACAGGGTTATGAGGGCTGCACAGAAGGAACATGGTGGTACGCTTTTTACTAAGCAGTTCCTCTAAATTGTCATAATCAATTTCATAGCTGCCATCCGCTTTGCGAATCAGTTGATTTCCCAAAATGTGTCTGCCATTATGAGGAATAATATCGTGGAAAGGATGGTAAGCGGGCATCTGAATGACAATATTGTCGCCAGGGCTGGTAAAGGCGCGCATGGCATAAACAATAGCCGGCACCACCGCAGGAGTATATTCGACCCAATCAATATCCACATCCCAGCCAAAACGCTTCTTCTGCCAATTCACAATCGATTGCTCAAAATTTTTGCAATTGATCGGGTAACCATAAATGCCATGCTGCGCTCTTTTAACCATGGCGTCGATAACCGGCTGCGGGCATTTGAAGTCGGTATCGGCGATCCACATCGGGATTATATCTGCAGCATAGGTATCCCACTTTTTGCATTCGGTGCCTCTGCGGTCAACCAGTTCATCAAAATTATGCTTCATCAATGCAATCTTCTCCTCTCAGAATCTAACAGTTTCCTATAGCTTGCTAACTTGGCTCCAAACAAATTGGATGCGGAGGCGCTTTCCTTCTCCAGGCGGCCTTTCAGCCGCCTGGTTATGCCAAAACAACGTCCAGCTATTGGAGGAAAACGTCCGTATAAGCGTATAATGCGGGAGAGCCACCGGTATGAACAAATAAAACTTTATCTTCCGGCTGAAAAAATCTCTTTTTTGCCAAATCAACTAAACCGGCCATCGCCTTGCCTGTATAGACGGGATCAAGCAGAATTCCTTCCGTTCTCGCCAGGAGTTTTACGGTATTGATCATTTCCTTGGTCGGCAAAGAATAGCCCGGTCCTATATATTCGTCAAAACACAAGACTTTATCACGCGGAATGGCGCACTGCACTCCCATTTTAACTCTTAATTCTTCGGCAAGATCATATACCTTTTGTTCTTGTTCCGCTTTTGCCCTGCTGCAGTTAATGCCCACAACCGGAATATCGGCATTGTTCCCGTAAAGACCTACTAATAAGCCGGCCTGGGTTCCAGCGCTGCCGCTGGTCGTAACAACATAGTCGAACTTGATTCCCAGATCAAATGCCTGAGCCAGTATTTCTTCAGCGCATGCTATATAACCCATGGAGCCAATTACGTTTGAAGCTCCGCCCGGGATGATATACGGCTTGCGGTTTAATTTGACTAACTCTGCCGCAACCTGCTCCATTGCCTTCATCTTATCTGTACCGTTGGGGACAACGGTTATGGATTCGACGCCTAGCAAATGATAAAGCATATTATTGCCGCTGGCACCGGTCTTATAACTGCCGGCGACACGTTCTTCCAGCACAAGCCGGCACTTCAAGCCTTCTTTAACCGCAGCCGCCAAAGTAAGACGGCAATGATTCGACTGAATGGCGCCACAGGTAATTAATGTATCGGCTCCCTGGGCGAACGCATCGGCTACTAAAAACTCCAGCTTCCGTGTTTTATTTCCTCCGCCCGTCAAACCGAGCAGATCGTCCCTTTTCATATAGATCTGCGGACCGCCAACCGTTTCTGAGAAGCGGGATAATTTTTCAATCGGTGTTTGCCATGGCGTATAACGCCGTCGGGGAAATTGAGCTAAATTCATAATACAATTCCTCCCTGTGAGTTTATGAATGATTGATGAAAATAAACGCTATATTGATTAGAGCGGCGACCACCATCGGAATGGCCGTTCTCTTCACAACCTGAACCGGTGAAACTCCGGCGACACCGGCTATTGCAACAATGGCTGCCGTAATGGGCGACATTACACGACCAAAGCTTGTCATAATCTGCATGGGCAACAACAAAGTAACAACGTCAATTTTTAAAGAAGCGGCGATTTTAGGCGCAAGCGCTGCGAAGGAAAAGAAAGCGGCATTGCCGGAACCCATTAAGAAAGCGCATGCGGCAATGACTATGCAAAAAATGATGATTAAGACGTGAATGCCCAGCCCCAGATTTTGTGTGCCGGCGATCATCGCATCGACAGCCCCGATTTTGGTCAAGCCTGCGGCAAACACTTCACCGGCGACGATTAAACTCACCACTGTGGCAAAACTATTGCCCATACCTTCATATAAATATTTTAAGCTCTGTAAGGTGGCGCCAAAATTTTTGGTCCTTACATATTCAAAAGCCATGCTGATAAATGTACTCAAAAACATGGCCGTAACAACATCCATTTGGATCTTGCTTTTAAAAATAGGGCTGAAACCAAGAATAAACGCCATGGGGACGATGGGCAGAATCGCATAAATTAAAGGCGGACGTTCTTCATCCTCTTTAATGCCGTCAGCGGAAACAGTATAACCGTTAATGCCTTCCTTCTCATCCCACCACTTTTGTACGAAGTAGTGCACAACACCAAGAATCAAGGTTGTTGTAAAAAATATCGGCAATTGATAATCGACAAAGAATACTGCCGGATCCAATTTGCATATATTGGCGGCCAGAATGGCATTGCCGGAACCGGGACCGACATCCATATACTGGGCGCAGCCGATGACGCCCAGAGCGGACAATTTACTAACTCCCGCTCTTATCAGGATTGGATACAGCGTTACCATAAGCAGCAGGGCCAAGCCGGCATGACTGGGAATAAACAGCACCAAAAACTGACTTACATAGAAGCTGAAAATCAGTAGAATATACGGCGATTTGACACGCTTGAGCGGGGATGCAACTATTGCAAACAAGGACTTACTGGCCCCAATATACTCCATGTACCTGGCAAAGCCTGCTATTGACATGATAGTCAGGCCAAGACCGGCGACGCGGGAACTGAGCAATACCTTAATGGTATGGAAAATATCCAGGAAAGCGGAGCCGGAAGATTGTTTAGCCTCAAGAATAGAGCTAGTGCCGCTAAAATAGGTGGCCAGCAGTAAAACAATGCCGGCAGTGAGCAGAACTGCCTGGGGATAATGTTTCTTGATAATCATGTAAATAACCCAGCTAACTACTAAAGCCGTGATGAGAATTCCCATTCGTTCATACCTCCATTTTAAATATACCTATCAACTATAAAATCAGTATGTTTGTTAAAGCCTGTCTTGAGTAACTCTTCCTTTAATTTAAAAATTTCAGTAAATTTTGCCTGACAATATGAGCTCCTATGCTAGCAATCGACTATTCGCCCATTAATGTTGAATATACTCAATTGTATCGCGATCACTTTTGGCAATCGTACTCACAGCCTGACCATAACTGCGGCACTGATTTATCACCTCCCCGGCCGCCGTAGCTGCCTTCCCGGTAAATGGCATTCATGCCATTCGCACTTTACACTCTAAGACACCTCCTCCATACCTGCCGACATGTGTTCAGCTTATTTCACCCCCCCAGCAGCATTCACGGGTCGGAATGCTGCTATAATACACTACAACAATGCTTTGTTCGCCACCTCGCATCATTGAGCATACTCTTTAAAGGTTAACGGGGAGGATTACCCGTATATTTGCTTGATTCTTTGATAAGCCTTATCCTTGACTTCGTCATAGCGGCTATTGCCCCATGTATCCATAGTCACAATAAACGGGCCGAACCGCTCTACCTCAAGCACCCACATAGCTTCCGGCATTCCATTTTCCGGCCAATAAGCGGTTGTAACTTTTTTCACTCCCGCTGCCAGTTGAACGGCACAGCCGGGAGCCGCCTGTAAATAGGCCTGTTTGTGCTTTTGGAACATCTCCCGGCTGTCTTTAGCCAGTCCGCCTTTACCAATAATAAGTTTTACGCCAAGCTCGCCCGTCATGCCGGCATGGGGCTCCATGCGAATGCTGGTGGTAGGGCCTATAACCACCAGTTCCCAGCCCTTGTCTGTTTTGCGAACCACAGGTCCGGCGTGAAAAATCGCCCGGCCTGATAATTCCACCGGCAGAGGCTCGCCTTTCTCCCGCAGCCGTTTTATTTCTAAATGGGCCATATCCCTCGCGGTGTACACCGTACCCGTTAAATAAACTGTATCCCCCATACTCAGGTTTTCTACCTGCGCATCATTGACCGGCAGCGTTAAATTATGTTCCGTCATGTTACTTTGCCTCCTGAAATAAGTATTCTCTGCGCCCGTCAGGATAGAAACGCACGCCAAACCTGCGGGCAACCCAGCAGTGAAAATTGATGGTGACAGGACAAATAGCGGTATGCGTTGCAGCGTAGCCAATTTTCACCGCTAAACAGGTCGTATCGCCGCCAATGCCCGCAGGTCCCAGGCCTAGCGAATTAATATTTTCCAGGAGTTCTTTCTCCAGGCTGGCAAACAGCGGGTCCGGATGCTGGTCCCGCCAGTCCCTGGTACTGATGGCTTCCCGGCTGAGTTTGGCCGAAATATCCATCTGTCCGCCGATGCCGATGCCAATTGCCGAAGGAGGACAGGGAAAGCCGCCGCCCTTTGTTACCGTTTCCAGCACCAGTTTTTTGAGGCCTACATAGTTAGTTCCCAGGGTTGCCGGCGTCAAAATAGTCGAAAGATTGGCCAGCTCTGCCCCGCAGCCTTTAGCGCTCATGATCACTTCCATATATTCCTGACCGGGACGATACTGGTATTCGAAGTTGGGAATTCCTACCCCGGAGCTGTCTCCCGGATTATAGCGGGTCAGCGGGTGAACAATGCTCGGGCGGATATATCCTTTTTTCGTACATTCCACAACTGCCTGCGGCAGCCATTTCGACAATCCGCCTAAATCAGCCTGGTCACCAAAACGTATATATACCGTCGGCAGCCCCGGCGACTGGCAAACCGGCTTGTCCAGTTTCCCCGCCTGTCCCACATTGTCAATCATAGATTGCAGCAGGGCCTTCGCTCCCTGGTTAGACTCCTTTACTAACGCCTTATTCATAATTTCCAGCACATCGGAGGAAATCCCGGTACACATGTTGTGCACCAATGAAAAAATCTCCTCATAAGTAATTTTAAAATCTCCCATAATCGTTAATCCTCCTAATCATCTCACCGCAGTCTGCTAAAAGTTCTATATTTTTGCACATATCAATGATCGCGGGAATCGCCCGTTCCTCCAGGATCGGTTCCACCAGCAGCCGGAACTTTGTTTCAACCTCCTCCCAGCTAAGCGGATTTTCCGGATCGCCTTTCGGATAAGCTACATATTCATGCAGAACCCGCCCATCTGCCAGCTCCAGAGAAAGCCTGCAGGGCCATGCTATGGGCGTCTGCCGGTCAATCTCCGCATCGACCGCCACGGATGTTTTGGCCATTAATGCTCTTACTGCCTTATCCGTCAATTTGTCCTGAGAAAAATCATCCAGCCCTATATTCCCATTTATTAATGCCCGGACCATGCAATATTTCAAGCTGAACTGTCCCTGACGGGAATCCAGCGGATCTTCAAAACAGGCTACCTGTGTTGCCGCCTGATACGTATGAATGTGAATCTGCTTAATATCTGACAGGACAGATTGAGCCTGCAAGTATAAACTTCTGGCGCAGTCGATAGCTGAATGTGTATGCCGGCAGCAGGGATACGGCTTAAACGATACTGTTGCAGTCCTGTATTTAACATGAAAATCCTGGAATAGTTTTTGTTCTATATCCTGCCTGGCGTAGCCCGCAAAAAATCCCTGCCTGCCCTCTAAAATCCGGCTTGCCCCCGTAAGGCCTGAGGCAGCCAGCTGCGCTGCCAATACGCCTGTTGAAGCTGCTTTACCGGCATGTAAATATTTGCTCATTGCCCCATCGCTTAAAAATTCCCATAAGCCCGCAGCCATAGTGCCTGCACTGCCAAAAGCCCAGGACATTTGCTCCTGATTCAGCTTCAGCATCCGCCCGGCGGCAATAGCTGCGCCGAATACGCCCGTAGTAGCCGTCGTATGCCATATCTGATAATGCGCCGGCGTCACAGAGGTCCCTATACGCAGCATGACCTCATACCCCGCAACAATTGCCTCAAGCAGTTCAGCGCCCTTCGAACGCCGCCACTCGCCGATACTAAGCGCCGCGGGCATCACCACGGTAGCCGGATGCGAAATAGATTCCTTATCTACATCATCCATCTCCAGAATATGCCCGAAGTACCCGTTAGCCAACGCCGCATTAACAATTGAATTCAATGACGAAACTCCCAGTATGCTGGCATGCGCATTCCCTCCCATTACGGCAGCATACTCTTTAATACATTTGGCTTGCGGCATTACAGCACCACGTATGGCACATCCCAGAAAATCCAGCAAGCATTTCTTGGCTTGTTCCTTTACTTCCGCTGGAATAGCTTCCATTCTAAGTGAATCGGCAAACTCCACACATGCTGTTGAAATTCCACTATCTTGCAAAATTTCACTCCCCTTTTAGCCAAGATTCTTTCTCCATATCATTTCGGTATACTGGTATACCGTTTAGCAGGCACGATCCCTGCCTCGCTCATCGTGCTGCTTTGGCAATATACTCTTTTGCATTGGACAAATGCTCCTGCATCAGCCTGAAGGCTTCTGCACCGTCTTTTTCTTTAAGTTTCTGCATGATCTCTTTATGATACCTTAGTGAAGTCTGCCATCTGCTGGTGTCTTTCAGTGATTGCTGCCGCGAAAATTTCAGTAAATTCCCCAAGGATTCATTGATAGATACCAGTATGACGTTATGAGACGCTGTAATAACAGCATTGTGGAACCGGGCTGACGCATCCACAATATCTTGATCCGAGCCCCCGTTGCAGGTTAGTTCCATTTCTTGAACAGCCGCTTCCATTGCACTCAAATCTTCATCAGTGCGGCGCTGGGCGGCAAGCACTGCCGCTTGTAGTTCAATAGCCTGCCGGGCTTCAAATAAGTCTAGCAAAGTATGCATTGGATCAATCATGATAAATTCAATATTATTTAGCACATTGCTTATATTGATTTTTTTGACAAAGACTCCTTTTCCTCTAACATGCTGTACCGCGCCTAAGAATTCCAATATTTTCAGCGCCTCCCGAACCGGGACCCTACTAACATCGAACATTTGCGCCAATTCGCGCTCTGAGGGCAATTGATCCCCTTCTTTTAAGTGCCCATCTTTCATCCACTGGCGAATTCGATCGACAATCTGCGCATAAAGAGAATCAGGCGAGTTGTCGGTCATTCTTGCCAATGGCTCATTCATATATAAATACATATGCTCCCCCCAGGAATTCCGGTATACCATTATTGCCTAAATTATAATTCCTATTTTTAGCTGCGTCAATATAATCCGAATTATTAAAACTATTGCTGCCTTATCAAAATAAACACTAGGGGGAAATAAAGCCATAAAATTATGCTTTACTATTCAAATTCACCAATTGACCAGTTTCATCCAGCATAACTTCACTGCTTCTTCTGATGTTTTCAACCATTTGGAAGACGTGCACTAAGGATTGGTTTGTTTCTATTGAGTTTTGTAAAACCTTACCATAAAAATCCTGATTGCCTTTCAATTCGTTCGATAAACTCGACAAAGCCGGAATTATATTTACAACAGCGGCTTGAACCTCCTTCACTGCCTTTAGGATCATATCTGTAGATTTCTGGCTTTCCTCAGCAAGTTTACCCACCTCTTTTGCTACCACCGCAAACCCTCTCCCCTGTTCACCCACGCGCGCCGCCTCAATCGTAGCGTTTAATGATAATAAATGGGTTTGACTGGATAGATGCCTAATACTCCCGGCAATCCCTCCGATATTTTGGGTAGCTGCTGTCAGAGATTCGGAAAACTGTATAACCTGTTTGAGGCGCTCCATACCATTTTCCATTTTAACGCTCAGTTCTTTAAACATTTCAATTTCAGCATCGGTTGATCTGGAGATCGTATTGGTAATCGATGTTAACTGTTGGAGCTGCTGCGCCTGCTTTTGCGTACCATCGGTAATATGCTCAAACAATCTGGTATTTCTAAATGTCGTGATCCATTGCATAAGCTCCAAAAATGATGGTAGATTTAACGTTCGTTTGGCTCCTATCAATTTTATATCTTCTCTGAGGTATGGCTTATACTGCTCATAAACAACGCCCTTTTTCTCCATGGTCGTTGCAACGCCCATGACATAATTAGCTTCGCGCAGTATTCCGATGATTTCTTGTTCCGACAGCTCATTCACCAGTATGTATTCATATGTGATATGATCAATATTTCTTTCCTGGCACATCTGCACCAATCTTCGAGCGTAATTAGTCGAATTACTTAAAACATATACAGTGCTTCCATCCGGAACTTTTGTTACATCTATATAGAATTGTTCTACAGGCACCATTTCTATGCAAAGGGTTTTTTCAACCGGTATTGTTTTTGGCATGCGCTCTTTGAGCGATTTGGCACATACAAAGAGGTCGGCAGCGCTATGCTCGGGGAGTTTGTCCATGGGACAAGTACGCGCATCCACCGTTTTACCTATGCCCGCCAGGAAAGCTTCCAGGGTCTCTTCCATTACTAATTGTTCCATTCCAGTAAAGATAATCCTGATATCTCCGACCATATGAACAACCTCGCTTCTAAGTCTATACTTTAAAAAGCTTTGATTTTTTGTAAGAACCGACGCATCCTCTTTAAGTTCCACTTTTTTCAATACCCTATTCTCATGTATGCTTTACTCTTTTCACAAGTATGTAGGTATGCCGGTATACCAATATAGACACAATATTCTATTACTTACCTCCTACATTTACTGGCGGAATCCGATCAATAATTTGTGCATAAAAAAATCAGTTGAACAAGCAGCTGCTCTTCACTAGTGGTTATTTATCCATACAAATGCTTTAAGGTTTCTTCCAGGAATTCCGGTATACCACTTACTTAAATTATAATTCTTGTTTTTGGCTGCGTCAATATAATTTTTTAAATTATTTAAACTATTGTTGTATTATCTAATAATGGCAAGGTGATGCTACAGCGCCGGCAGTGATGTTATGGCCTGTAAATGCGCCGGTCTGCCTTTAACACTGGAGTACTTAAAAATACAACAAGGCAGTCACTGTAAGCAGTGACTGCCCCACGCTATCGACCTATTCAAGTCGGCAGCCATTTATTGAAACAGGTCTCGAAGCGAGCTCAAAACAGCAAGTTTTACCTATCCCCGAAGCCGGGACTGCAGTTTTGCCGCCTGCATGAACGCCTCTCCGCTGGCGGCAATGGTCGCCTTTATGTCTTCATCCGAGTGAGCTGCAGACATAAAGGCAGCTTCGAACTGAGACGGGGCCAGATAGATTCCCTGGGCCAGCATGGCGTGAAAGTAGGTGTTGAAGGCTTGCACGTCGGACTGTTTGGCGCTGTCGTAGTCATAGACCGGTTTATCGCTGAAGAACAGCCCGAACATGGCGCCGATCCGGTGAAATTGCAGCTTGTCAAACCCCTGCTTTTTAGCTTCTGCTTCTAAGCCGGCGCAGAGTGCGGCGGTTTTTTGGCTGATCTTAGGGTAAAAATCCGGATCCTCAGAGATCAGCCGCAGGGTGGCGATGCCGGCAGTCATAGCCAGGGGATTGCCGCTGAGGGTGCCGGCCTGATACACGGAGCCGGCCGGGGCCACCATTTCCATGATGTCGCGTCTGCCGCCATAAGCAGCCACCGGCAAGCCGCCGCCAATGATCTTGCCCAGACAGGTAATATCCGGTTTGATGCCGTAGTAAGCCTGAGCACCGCCCAGGGCGACCCGGAATCCGGTCATGACCTCATCAAAGATCAGCAGCGCGCCATAGTGGGCGGTGATATCCCGGACTTTTTGCAGGTAGCCTTCCTGAGGCAGAACCAGACCCATATTGCCGGCAACCGGCTCAATGATGACTGCCGCAATTTGTTCTCCCTGCCGGGCGAAGACTGCTTCTAATTCCTCAGGATCATTATATTTTACGGTTAAAGTGGTCTGAGTAATGCTGTCCGGCACGCCGGGACTATCCGGTACACCAAAGGTAGTGGCGCCGGAACCGGCTTTGACCAGCAGGCTGTCATGATGACCGTGATAGCAGCCGGCGTATTTGACAATCTTGCTGCGCTTAGTATAGGCTCTGGCCAGCCGCAGCGCGCTCATGGTGGCCTCAGTGCCGGAGTTGACCATGCGTACCATTTCGATGGAAGGAACCAGCTTGGTCACTAGTTTGGCCAACTCGGTCTCCAAAAGAGTCGGGGCGCCGTAGCTTGTCCCGCGGGCAGCTGCTTCGACAATGGCCTGGATGACTTGGGGATGGGCATGCCCGACGATCATAGGGCCCCAGGAACCAACGTAGTCAATATAGGAGTTGCCGTCAATGTCTACAATCCTGCTGCCTTCCGCCCGGGCGATGAAGGGTGGCGTGCCGCCTACACCCCGGAAAGAGCGCACCGGACTGTTGACGCCGCCGGGTATGTACTGTTTTGCTTCGGCAAAAGCCTGTTCGGATTGGGTCAGTTGCATTGTCTTGTCCCTCCTGTTACTTCAAAACTCATCTTTGTCCTCGAATCTGGGACCGTTTAAAAGATCCAGATGCTAGGAAGGTCGGGAAAGCGCGCGCAGACAGCATGTTGAGGGCACGGCAGTGCTGGAAAGATGCGCAGCATCGTGAAAGCTGGAAAAAGTAAAGTCGCTTTTCAAGGTAGTTAGAACAAATAAACTATGGACGATGGATCCGAAAAGGGATACTTTCTGAACAGCGCGCTCTCGCAGACCTGACGACGCAGATGGGCCTTTTTCAACGGTCTCTCAGCCACTTGGCGGCATCTACAGCATGGTAGGTAATAATCATATCGGCGCCGGCCCGTTTCATACCGGTTAACAGTTCCAGCACGGTCCGTTTTTCGTCAATCCAGCCGTTTCTGGCGGCGGCTTTTACCATGGCGAATTCGCCGCTGACATTGTAGGCGGCTACCGGCTGCCGGAAAGAAGTCTTTACCTGATGCATGATATCCATATAGGCCATAGCCGGCTTGACGATGATGATATCGGCTCCTTCCTGAACATCCAGAGCCACTTCCTTCAGGGCTTCCCTGGCATTGGCCGGGTCCATCTGATAGGTGCGGCGATCGCCAAACTGAGGGGCGGAATCAGCCGCCTCCCGGAAGGGACCGTAAAAAGCCGAGGCATATTTGGCGGCATAACTCATGATAGAAATATCCTGAAAGCCGCAGGCGTCCAAAGCCTGGCGAATGGACGCGACCCGTCCGTCCATCATATCCGAAGGAGCCACCATATCCGCTCCGGCCTCGGCATAGCTGATAGCCGTCTGGCCCAGACGAACCAAGGTGGAATCGTTGTCCACCTTCTGGCCTTTGATGATGCCGCAATGGCCATGATCTGTATATTCGCATAGACAGACGTCGGTTATCACCACTAATTCCGGCAGGGCAGCTTTAATCCGTCGGACAGCCTGCTGAACTGGGCTGTTGGCATCCCAGGCGCTAGACCCTTCTGCGTCTTTATATTCCGGCAACCCAAACAGCAATACCGCCGGAATGCCAGCTTCATAGGCTTCTCGCGCCACTTCTTCCGCCATGTCCGGCGACAGATGATAGTTGCCGGGCATAGAAGGAATTTCATTTTTTACCCTGCTGCCGGGAACCACGAATAAAGGAAAAACCAAATCCCCTGCATCCAGAGTGTTTTCTCTCACCATGGCGCGTACGCCGGATGACACCCGCAGCCGGCGGGGTCTGATCATCAGATTACCCATATGGATCCTTCCCTTCGGCTTGTCATTTCTGTTTAAAATACTCGGTTATGGACTGTACCAGTCCTTGTATAGTGTATTCGGAAGCGATAATCGCCGGGGTGATGCCTAAATCGTAACAAGTGCCGGCAGTGACTGGTCCGATACAGGCTATTTTGGTATTCGCCAGGAGCTTCACCGCATCCGGCCCCAGAAGAGCTACGGTATTGGTTACGGTGGATGAGCTGGTAAAGGTCACCATATCCAGCTTGCCGTCAGCCAAGTCCGCCGCCAGCTTCAGGCCGTCGGTCAAGCCGGCGACAGTGCGGTATACGGGGGTCACCTCCACCGCCGCTCCCATTTCGGTCAGCTTGTCCGGCAACAGGTCCCGCGCCACTGCCGCCCGGGGGATCAACACCCGGTCCCCGGGTCGGATATATGCCGCCAGGGCTTCCGCCACTCCTTCGGCACGAAATTCCACCGGCACGATATCGGCGATAATGCCGTATTCCCGTAAACAGGCCGCTGTCTGAGCGCCGATGGCCGCAACTTTTGCCTCTCCCAGCGCTCTTGCATCCTTGCCGGCCTTTTCTAATCTGGCGAAAAAGGCCTTCACACCGTTCACACTGGTCAAGACAACCCAATGATAATCCCGGAGGTTTTGAATCGCCATATCCACCGGGTTGTAACTCTCCGGCGGTTCAATCCGGATAGCCGGCGCTTCGAGGCACATGGCGCCCAGATTCTCTAATCTGGCAGTCAACAGGCTGGCTTGCTCACGGGTTCTGGTGACCAATATCCGTTTGCCAAACAGAAGCTTTCGGTCGAACCAAGCCAGTTGCTCCCGCAACCCAGCTACCTCGCCTACCAGAAAAATAGCCGGCGGTTTAATCCCATGCCTGATTACATCCTGGGCAGCCTGGCCAAGGGTTGTATGCCAGACTTCCTGCTCGGGCTTGGTACCCCAACGGATAATGGCGGCGGGGGTATCGGCCGGACGGCCGTGTTCCAGCAGTTTGGCGGTAATATGAGGCAGGTTTTCCACTCCCATGAGGAAAATCAAAGTATCTACGCCGGTAGCCAGCTTGTCCCATCGAACGCTGGATTCAGGCTTAGCCGGGTCTTCGTGGCCGGTAATCACGGCAAAGGAAACAGCCAGCCCCCGGTGGGTAACCGGAATACCGGCATAAGCCGGTACGGCAATGGCCGAGGTAACTCCCGGCACAATTTCAAACTCCAAATGATTCGCGACCAATCCCAGAGCTTCTTCACCACCCCGGCCAAAGACAAAGGGATCGCCGCCTTTCAGACGGACAACGGTCTTGCCGGCCTGAGCCTTGTCCACAAGCAGACGGTTGATATCTTCCTGCCGCATGGTATGGTCGCTGGAGGCCTTGCCTACATAGATCAGTTCCACATCCGGCCGGGCATATTGCAGCAGTCGGTCGTCAGCCAGCCGGTCATACACGATGGTGTCGGCCTGCTTGATAGCATCCACCGCTTTCAGGGTAATTAACCGGTAATCACCGGGGCCGGCGCCCACTAAAAATACCTTGCCCGGTTTTAACTGCATATCAGGCATCAGTGTTCTCCTCCTTCGCGGCAGTCCAATTCTGACAAAATGGTTCTGCCTCCCGCCGCGAGCATTTTATCGGCCAATTCCCGTCCCATTTCTTCCGCCACCGCCTGATCCGGCTGCATGCCCCAGAGCCAATCACGGACGATGCGCTGCCCGTCCAGAGACAAAATCACAGCTGTCAGACGCAGGATATCCTCCTGCCAATCGGCATAAACGCCAACGGGGACCTGGCACCCTCCTTCCACCATACGCAAAAAGGAACGTTCGGCCGTAACCGCCAGCCGGGTCGGTGCATCTTCCAGACAACTGATCATATCCACAGTATGCCGGTCATCAGCCCTGGTTTCAATTGCCAGCGCTCCCTGTCCTACAGCCGGCAGGCAGATCGACCGGGGCAGCACCTGCCGGATACGATCGCCTAAATCCAGCCGTTTCAGACCGGCCACTGCCAGGACGATAGCGTCTAACTTCTCGTCCTCCAGTTTGCGCAGCCGGGTATCCACATTGCCCCGCAGGTCGCTGATCACCAGATCGGGCCGGCAAGCCAAGAGCTGAGCCCGGCGGCGAAGGCTGGATGTGCCGACTTTGGCCCCCTGTGGCAGTTCATCCAGGGACTGGTACCGGTTGCTGACAAAAGCATCACCCGGATCCAACCGTTCTGTCACAGCCGCTAAGGTTAATCCCGCCGGCAGCTCGGTGGGCATGTCTTTCAGGCTGTGTACCGCCAGATCGATCTCACCGGACAGCATGGCCGATTCAATCTCCTTGGTAAACAGCCCTTTGCCGCCGATCTTGGCCAGCGGCACATCGAGAATTTTATCGCCGGTGGTGGTAATATGCCGGATCTCAATTTGGCTGTCAGGATAGCGTTCCTCCAGCCGGCCGGCGATGTAGTGCGCCTGCCAGAGAGCTAGCTTACTGGCGCGCGTACCGATGATCAGTCGTTGTTTTTCCACAGTGTGCTTCCTCTCTAATCTCTTCAAGATTAAACAACGCGTGCACCGCGTTCAGATAATAGGTTTCCCGGCCTTTGGCAGCCGCCTCGTGCATTCCGAGGATCGGGTCCCGCAGCAGCTTGCGAACCAGCATCCGGGACATGTGCTCCAGCACTTTTCTCTCGACTGCCGTAATCTCCGGCAATTTCGTTAAGGCCCGTTTCAGTTCCCGCTGCCGGATGCGTTCGGCTTTGTCGGCCAGTTGAGCCAGAGTGGGACGAAACGGCAAATAACGGAATTTCTCGAGCAATTCTTTAATCTCGATTTCAATCAGTTCACCGGCTTGTTCCGCTTCCTGAGCCCGACCCCGTAAATTGGACTCCACCACCGCCTCCAGATCGTCGATATTATACAGATTGACGCCGGCAATGGCACCCGCCTCCGGTTCCACATCCCGGGGCACGGCGATGTCAATAAGAATCAGCGGAGCGCCCTGCCGTTTCGGCATAAGATGGGCCACATCCCAGGCAGTGATAATATAGTGAGGGGCGCCGGTGGAGGTGATAATGATATCCGCCTCCCGGGCGCTGGTTAAAAAGTTTTCAAAGGGTACGGCAATACCGTTAAACCGGCCGGCTAACTGAACCGCCCGGTCATAATGGCGGTTGGAGACAAACACCGTCTGCACGCCGTTTTCCACCAGATGCCTGGCGGTTAATTCACTCATTTCCCCGGCGCCAAGAATCAATACCTTGGAAGCGGCCAGATTGCCAATTTTCTTTTTCGCCAGTTCCACCGCCGCGTAGCTGACTGATAGGGTACTGTAGGCGATGCGGGTCTGGGTGCGGACCTTCTTGCCCACGGTGATAGCCCGGTGAAACAGGGTATTGAGCATAGTAGCGGTTGTGCCTGCATCCCGGGCAATGCGGTAGGCCTTTTTCACCTGACTGAGAATCTGCCCTTCGCCGACGATCAATGACTCCAAACTGGACGCCACCCGGAATAAATGCCGAATACAGTCCTCACCGGTATGATAAAATAAGTAGTTCTCCGCATCCACCTGACTGCCGGCCATGCCGGTCAGCATTCTGCGAACCGCCGGCAGCGCTTTCTCGCTATTCTCGACAACCGCATACAGCTCAGTCCGGTTGCAGGTGGAAAGAATAACACACTCCTCAAGCTCTCCACGCTCACCGCTTTCCCGGATGCGGCCCAGGATCTTTTTGATCTGTTCTTCGGAAATGGAAAGGCACTCCCGTATCTCTACCGGAGCGGTCTTATGATTCAGTCCCAATACTACCAGCTGCATGTATAATCTTCTCCTTTGCGTCCTCCAGCCTACCTTGCCGCAGCAGCAACAGAATCTCGCTATTTAAAGACTCCCGCCAAAAAACTTCCCGGTCCCTGCCGGCGCCCATTCTCTGTCGGATGTCTCGCCGTATTTCAGCAACCAATTCAAGATATTGCCCATATTCCGGTCCATAGAGGCTCTCTAATTCTTCCCGCAGCCGTCTGGCCAGCATTGGGCTTTTACCGCCGGTGGACACAGTCAGAAGCAGATCCCCCCGTGTCACCTGGGCCGGAATCGTAAAATCACATAGTTCCGGCACATCGACCACATTGACCAATACTCCGTTTTGCCTGGCTTCCCGATAAACAGCCTGATTCGCATCGGAATTATCGGTAGCGCAGATGACAAGAAAATAGTCTTGCGTATCCCCGGCCTGAAACTCCCGTCTCGCCCAGCGGATCCGTCCTTGCTGAGCCATTCTGTCAAGAGTGGCGGTCAGTTCCGGGCTGACCACTGTAACGATGGCATCGGCCGCCAAAAGCGACTTCACTTTACGGGCCGCCACTGTTCCGCCGCCGATTACGGCGCACTGCCGCCCGGCAATCTGTAAATTAATCGGATAATAGCCCATTCTTTCCGTCATCTCCAGCTCGTCATCCTAACTTATATTCGTTCCTTCGCAGTAATATCCTTTTTTGCAGATATTCTCGCCCATCCGAAAAAATAGCCCCTGCAGGGCAGGGGCTATTGAGAAATTACCTATGGCCTTAAACCCTGGATCCGTTCAATAAGGCCCAGATGCCAGGTCAGAGAAACGCTTGCGTTTCCGTACTCGTGAGGAATTCGGGTGACTTTTCGGCTTATGAGGGATCATCCTCTATCGCTACTGTCCCGAATAGTCACGAATTCTGATACAGCGCGACGAGGACGGGCGTGAGACTGTACGTTCGCAGGGTACGTCGAACGCCCGCAGGAGTAACGACGCAGATGGGCCTTTTTCAACGGCCCCCTGCATAGTCCTGGCCGACGATCACCGTCACCTGCCCGGCTTTTTTCTCGTCCCGGCTAACCTGCAGAACATAATTAAACGGCAAATTAGTCAATTTATTCACAACCACACTGCTGGTGGTATGGGATATAACCGCTGTATAGCGGTTTTCCGCTGTATTATTCACCCCGATAATCTCAAAGCCCTGCCGGCGAAGAAGATCGGCCATTCTGCCGCCGGCGGCCGCATCATCGCTGCCGTTGAGGATTTCCACTTTTACCCGGCTGTCGACAGGTTTCGGTTGAGTCGGCTTTGGCGCCGGCGGCAGATTTTGCGTCGCCGATGCTTGCGACGCGGCCGAAGATCTTTTTCCGCCGGACTGCTTAACAGGCAATCCTGTGCGAGGATCCCGTTCAATTCTTGCCTTAGAGGATTTATTTTTGGATTTGGATTTGGATTTAGAGGAAACAGCCTTGTCTTCCTTCTCTTCCGGCTCGGGCTCTTGCTCCGCTGCCGCTTTCAGGGCTTCCAACCTCATAGACTCAATTTCATATTGAACTGCTTGGTCGGATTCAGCCGCTAATCGTCTGGATGCCGCCCGATACGCCACATCCTGCGTGAAGCCCTGACTCTGAGCTATGTAATCCCGCATGGCCATAATGTCCGGTATCCAGTAACTGATTTCGTGAAGATCCATCGGTATGCCAGGCAAAATGTCGGTTTTGACCCCTTTATCTTTCGTTTCTTTCAGCAGTTTGGTCAAACCTAACATATCACTCAAAGACAGGTCGGTCTCAACCATATTGTTCGCTTCTTTGACGATTCCCGGCAAATTAATCAGGATGGCCGGGCTTGTCACCTCATCCAGCATGGCTTTCAAAAATCTCTGCTGTCGGGCGATCCGGCCGATATCGCCGTCTTCATTGCGGTAGCGAACATACTGAATCGCAGCCCCCCCGTCCAGATGCTGCATGCCTGGCTGCAGGTCAATCACCAGATTATCATAGGGATCTGTATAATACATCCGGTCTTCCACCTCCAGGTCAACGCCGCCAATGGCGTCCACCAAGCGAGTGAATCCGGAGAAATCAACAGATACATAGTAATCAATAGGAATTCCCAACAATTCTTCCACTGTCCGTTGGACCAGTTCTCGCCCTCCGTACATGTGGGCATGGTTAATTTTATCCCATCTGCGGCCGGGGATTTTTACCCAGGTATCCCGGGGAACGGATAATAGTGAGGTTTCTTTTGTCTTAATGTCCACGGTGGCCACCATAATGGTATCGGAACGGCTGGCATCATTCACACGCTTGTCAACCCCCAATAACAGGATGTTCACCTTGCCTTCCTGAAGGTCTGATCTTGTCTGGCCACTGGTTTGAGTGTTTTTGGTCCGTTTAGGCGTCCAGGGCTCACTGCCGGCAAACCAATAAAAAGTAACGGCAGCGGTTACTGTCAGCAATAGCAATATCAATACGGCATATAGCCAGACCGGGCGCTGTTTCTCACCCTGCTCCTGGGTATGTCGTTCCATGCGCGGCCCCATATACAAATCACCCTTTCTACCCCTGTAACAAAAAAGCATGCTGCGCATCTTATTTTAAGTGGTCTTTACAAAAGAAGCTCCCAAAGCAAGGGAGCTTCTTAACAGTATAAGTATACAGTAAGCCCAGCAAGATAGTCAAGTTAAGCGACCTCGTAGCCAGCCTCTTCCACGGCGGCTTTGATGGCCTCCAGACTTGACTTGCCGGCATCATATTCTACCGTCAGAGATTTTTGGGCCAAATCCACTTCAGCCGCTGCAACTCCCGGCAAACTGCGCACCGCCTTTTCCACCGCGTTTTTGCAGTGCATGCAGCTCATTCCATCTACGATCAGAGTTTGTTTCATTAATCGTTCCTCCTGCCTTTCTGTTATAGTTTGCTGACGACTGCCTGTACCTTTCCAGCCATGGTCAGCTCCTTGTCCCGTCTGTCATCTATCCGGATCAGGGTAGAAACCCGCTGCGCCCCATCAGCAAAAGGAACTTCGTGCATTTTGCTGATGACTTCCAGAATCCGGTTCAAATCCCCTTCGATAACAGTCGCCATCGGGGTCAGTTGATATTTAAGATCCCTTGCTTCTGCCAAAACTTTATGGCAAGATGCCACATACTTGCTGATACTGGGAGTAGCCGTTCCCAACGGCGCAATAGTAACCTCCACGACTGCCATGCTCTCACCTCAAACTCTATTGATACTTAAAAATATTTCTTAAATTTAATATTCGCACAGTGGTAAAAAAAACCTTCCTAGCATTCCCTGGCAGGTAACTTTTTTCTGTTAATGCAAACGGGCCTTTTTCAACGGTTCCGCGGGAATTTTTTCTCGATTTCCCGCCACATCTCCGGCTGCTCCTGGCCAATCCGCCAAATGGCGATTCCCGCCGGATTATGTTTGGCTATGACATCGAGCTTAGCTCCGGTGCTTTGTACATCCTCAAACCAGACATTCCGCCCGCCATAAGAAAAGTGAGGCGCTTTGGCTACAGCGTCAAACTGGATGTTAGCGGCGTTTCTCTCGGCTCGCAGAGTGGCTTCCACATAGGTAATATAATCAGCCTCCCCTTCTCGCGGCCAGTCATAGCCATATGCGCCAACACCGACAATGATTTTATGGGGTCCGCCGGCGCGTTCAATGGCATACTGAATGTTTTCTTCATACCAGTCAATAGGCGCTATCGGACCGGGATCAGATCCCGGCCAATGCTTGTCATAGGTCATGATCTGGAGAAAATCAGCATTCTTGGCCAGTTCGACATAATCATAGGCCCCTGATACGTCTTCCGTTACATCAATCTGGGGAAAGACCGAAAAAATGACGGTTTTATTGATTGGCTTCAGTCGAAGATACAATTCAGCCGCAAACATATTCAAATTCAGACGGTGCTTTGGCGCCAACTGTTCAAAGTCAATATTGACCCCGTCATAGTTTCTGGCAGTTATTTCTTTGACAATATTGTCAATCACTTTCGTCCGTCCTCGGGAATCAGCCAGGATAGTATCAATAGCTTTACCTTGATTAATCATCAGCGGATAAACCGCTAAGCCCATCTGTTTGGCTGTGTCATATACGACCTGGCTATACTTGCTTTCCAGCGTTCCGTCCGGCCTGATCTTATACCAAAAGGGCGCTACTGCTGTCATCGCCTTGCCAAAAGCCTTCATACTAGGCAGTGAACCGGAGCTGTCGCCTGTGCCCGGCCAAGGGTTTTCGTAATAGCCGATAATCAGGCGAGGCTGTACGGTCTGCTGCTCGGGCGTAGCCAAAGGCTGCGGCAGCACTTTTGGCGCAGGCGCCGGTAAAGCCCCTGAACCACCGCCAAGATGTCCGCTGCCCCAGATACCCGCTCCCGTCAGAATCACTACTGCCGCCGCTAATCCCCACCAATATTTCCGCTCCATGCTTTCTTCCTTTCTATCCTGTCTGTTGATATTCTAGTCATTTGTGGTTAGTATGGGCGGCAATAAGCATCTTATTCCAGGTCACTTTAGGCCAGGGGCCAGGCAAAAAAATAAAAGCCCTCCAGGAAGGCTTTAGCCGCGAATCTGGGACCGTCCAAAAAGATTCAGTTCTAGGTAAGAGCAACGTCTGCGCTGCCGTGCCAGTGAAGAATTCAGGTGACTTTTCGGCTTATGAGAGATCATCTGCTATAGCCACTCTCCCGAAAAGTCACGAATTCTGACACAGCGCGGCGAGGACGCGCGTGAGACTGTACATTTGCAAGGTACATCGATTTTATAAAGATGCGGAGCATCATGAGATCAGGAAGAAAGCCGGTCGCTTTTCGCCGTAGTCACAGCCAAAATATCTATTGCCTAGAATCCGCAAAGAGGCGTTTTCTGACTGAGCCCGCCCTCAGGAGGCTGAAGTGACGCAGATGCAGATGGGCCTTTTTCAGAGGTCCCCCAGTAGTCTGATTTTCTCTAAAAAACTATATAGTATCCGGGCGGTTAACCCCCAGATCACCTGGTCCTCGTATTGGTAAAACCAGACCGGATATTGGGTCCGTCTTTTCCATCCGTTGGAATAACGATCAAGCAAATACAGCGGAAAATCCGGCAGGGGACGGCTGGCCAGTTCCATTTGGCCAATTACCGGCCGATGGTTCAAAAGATAATTCAGCGGCACAGTAAACGTCCGGGCCACTTCACGGGGATTGGGGCACACGTCCTCCGGCTGACGCAAATACCCCACAAACGGGTACAATATCACTCCGATGGGACTAATCAGATAGTTCATCGGGCCGAGAAATTCAATCGTATCCTGGCCTATGCCCAATTCTTCACTGGTCTCTCTCAGAGCGGCGGCCGCCGGCGAGGGGTCGACAGCCTCGATCCTGCCGCCGGGAAAGCAGATCTCGCCCGGCTGCCGGGCCAGTTCGGCAGAACGGATTTCGAACAGAATACAGGTTTCTCCCTGCACCTCCAATAGAGGCAGCAAAACCGCTGAAGTCAAATAATCCTCCGGATTGTCGATCGTGGCCGGCTGTTGATTTAATGCTTGCCGCAGCGCTCGGCTCGCTGCCTTTTTTTGACCGTTAATATGAATCACGGGGTCCATCACACCTTATCGCAATTCGCTTTATTCTACAAAACCATTATATCACCCTGCAGCGTATTTACCTAATAAAAGGACCTCAGCAACA
>NZ_AFGF01000083.1 GCF_000219125.1 Acetonema longum DSM 6540 | reverse complement strand
TTCTTCTAGCATCTGAACCTTTTTGAACGGTCTCAGATTCGAGGCTGCAGATTAGGGATTGCGGATTAGAGTGTCCAAAATACAATTTTTCCATTGTAAGAAGGCGGCAATTCCATGACCGCCTTTTTCACTTCCCACTCTTTGCCGGCGATAAATACTAAATCCGGGTTATCAAGAACAGGAGAACTGCATAAGGGTGTCAGATGCACTCTGTTGCCGGAGGCTTTCAGTCCGGCGTGCAGTTCCTCCAGCAAAGGCAAAACAACCGGATTGGCCAGCAGTAAAATCGACTGGCCGGCGGCTTCGGCCAGAAATTCAGCACCGCAAAAAACATTGCCTGACTGGAAGATTCGCAGGTGGTACCCTCTTAATTGGGCAAAGGGAAATAGGGTAAAGGAAACGAGGTGCAGCAAATTATGCCTGTTATATTGCCGCAGCAGAATGGCTTGTGCCCGTTCTCCCAGACCGGCATCCAGCGACAGGGCGGTTCCGGGCCTGAGCCCCAGCAGAGATTCTTTGACCTTGAGAACAATCGCCGAGGCCGGGCCATATGGTTTTACCGCAACAATCACATTGCCAGGCGGCAAAGAGGGTGCTTTTCCCCCTTGGTCATAGGCGCAGGTTTCCTGCCAGTCACAACTGCAGAACTCTTCACCCTGGGCCAGAATGCAATAGCTGCACTGATGAATGTCCGCCAAAACGCAGGGACAGGAGCTGCGCCTCACTCTCTCACAGGACATGCTTCCACCCCCCCCGGCTTTTTCTCTATCATAATCATATGCCGGCGTATCGCTGCGTTTGCCAAAATTCGAGGGGGCACTCGATTTTTGGCAGGATTTGAGCGGCCGGTACAAGAATTATAGTACTAGTGTGCTAGGTAAATTTAGGAGTCTGTTACAGCGCATCGGCGTCTCTTCATCCGGGAACGTTCAAAGATGCTGTTTTCAACAGTCCCTGGGAAAGGTGTGGGGAGGGAATGGAATTTTGGATCTATCTGCTGACCGGCGGTAATATATTGACGCTTATTTTGGTGGCCTATCTGGTTATGAGGCGGAGTGAGCCGGATATTAGCCGGCATTTGCTGCCTGTTGAAAAAAGCCAGGAACGGATGGAGCGGTCGCTGCGGGATGAAATTGGCAGGAACCGGGAGGAGCAAAGCCGCAGCCTGAAGAGTTTTGGCGAATCTTTATCCGCTCGTCTGATCGATATTGCTACTTTGCAAAAAAATCAGCTGGACACATTCGGCCGACAGCTGCAGGGCCTGGATCAAACAACCGAGATCAAACTGGACCGGATGCGGGAAACGGTGGAAAGCAAGCTGCATCTTTTGCAGGAAGATAATAGTCAAAAACTGGAGCTGATGCGGGCGACAGTGGATGAAAAACTGCATGCCACGCTGGAAAAACGGCTGAGCGAGTCCTTTCAGCTGGTCAGTGAACGCCTGGAGCAGGTCCATAAGGGGCTGGGAGAAATGCAGGTCCTGGCGGCCGGGGTCGGGGATCTGAAAAAAGTTCTGACCAATGTGAAAAATCGCGGCATCTGGGGCGAAATGCAGCTGGCGGGTCTCTTGGAGCAAATGTTGACCCCCGACCAGTATGCCACCAATGTGGCGACCAAAAAAGGATCAGGCGAACGGGTGGAATTTGCCGTCAAGCTGCCTGGCCGGGATGCCGGGGAAGTTTGGCTGCCCATAGACGCCAAGTTCCCCCAGGAAGACTATCAGCGTTTGCTGGAGGCTATGGAAGCCGGCAATCCTGTTTTGGCCGAAGAGGCCGCCAAGCAGCTGGAGCATAGGATTAAAGGGGAAGCCAGAGATATCCGGGATAAGTACCTGGATCCGCCTAACACCACAGATTTCGCCATCATGTTTCTGCCGGTGGAGGGTCTGTTCGCCGAAGTACTGCGCCGACCCGGCCTGTGTGAATTGCTGCAGCGGGAGTACCGGGTCAATGTAACCGGACCTACTACTTTGGCGGCCTTACTGAACAGCCTGCAGATGGGCTTCCGCACCCTGGCGATTGAAAAACGCTCGAGTGAAGTCTGGGCGGTATTGGGGGCGGTTAAAACCGAGTTCGGCAAATTCGGCGATATTTTGGAAAAAACCCGTGACAAACTGGATGCAGCCAGCAAATCCATTGACACTGCCGCCACCCGCTCCCGGGTTATTGCCAAAAAATTGAGAAGCGTGCAGGAGCTGCCGGCGGCTGAGGCCGAACAACTCCTTGGCGCCACTGAAGAAGAATAAAGGGGTTCAGGGTTTTCGTTGACAAGGGCCGGGCTTTGGTGTACGATACATATCGTTGGCAGCCCCATATTACCAGCCTGAACTAAACTTGATATAACATAAAATGATATCTTTGATGACACTGTATGCAAGGAGGGAAATTATGCACAGGATATCCGGCCTGCAACTGGTAGTCGTTGCAGCACTTTTCTTTTTTTCTTTTTTCGCCGTACCGGGTACTGTTTCCGCCTCGATCAAGGTGGCGATTATCCCGTATATCAACTCTTCCGCAGAGGAACGGTCGGTTGTCGGCGAGACGATTAACAAAAAACTGGATGATTATTTTCAAAAAAATGCACGCTACAGCATTGTCCCTCCCGAGCTTGTCAACCTGGTTTTGGCCCGTCATGGGTATGATGCGGCACAAATGATTCTGCCGGAAAAAGAGTTTATGATGACTCTGGCCAATGATCTTGACGCCGATGCGGTTTTAGCCCTGGATTTTACCAGAATTCAGGCCTACCGGCGTTATACTATCATCACTTCTACCACGATCGGCAGCGTGAGTGTTTATGCTAAAGCTCTATCAGTCTATGACAGTCATTTTGTCAGTCTGAGAGTCGAGAAACAGGCCCGTTTGACGACTTACAGCATTGGTCCCGGTTTTCGCGAGAAAGAAGCCATAGCTGCGAGCATCGAACAAGCCATGGATGAGTTGTTCAGACGTCTGCCTTTCTAATACATTGATTGGATCGTAAAAGCCTTATTGCCCCAAGGGTAAGGCTTTTTTCTTTTGTAATGACGGTGCATAATATTGAGAAAGGATTTGCCGGGATCATGGCGAACTTTTTCCCTTACCCTCAGTGAAGGGGAGTAACGACAGTTCATCCCTTCATAGTCACATGCAAGAGCCAAGAACGCGTTATAAATAAGCCAGAGAGGTGGATGATAATGCAGGCCATCGTTTTGATACGGCACGCTGCAGCTGAGCATCATATTAATGGTTTGACCGGCGGCTGGACTGATTCGGCTCTTACCGAGCAGGGATGTCGTCAGGCGGCCCTGCTGGCTGAACGATTGCATCAGGAATTGAACCTCCGGCCGATTAGCCTGTATACCAGCGACTTGCGCCGGGCCAGGGAAACAGCGGCGATTTTGGGTTCGGTCTGCGGCATAGAGCCGCTGGCGACACCGGACCTGCGCGAGCTAAACAACGGTCTGGCAGCGGGCAAAACCGAAGCGCAAGCCCAAAAACTGGCGTTAGCGCGAACCAAGTCTTTTCTTGACTGGCAGCACTACCCGGGAGCCGAGACCTGGCGGCAGCTGTATATCAGGAGCAGCCGGTTCATGAGGGAACTGGCTGCTCAGGCTGACCGGGGCGATACTTTGCCTGTGCTGGTGGCTCACAGCGGCTCCATTAAGACCATCGTAGCCTGGTGGATTGATGTGGATATCGCCAGCCTGGAGAAGCTGCATGTCTCTTTTGACATATCGCCTGCCAGCATCACCGTGCTGCGGCGCAACAAGTGGCAGGAGAGCACCATTGAGCGATTGAATGATACGGCTCATCTTTATGCGGCGGGGATGGCCGCACCATTTAAAATCTAGGGAACCGTTAAAAAGGCCCATCTGCGTTGTCAGTCCTGCGGGCGGGCTCATTCAGAAAACATCCCTTTTCGACTTCAATTACAGTAGACTATTTTGTTGTGACTATGACGAAAAGGGATGTGTTTTCTTCCTGATCACGCGATGCTCCGCATCGCTCTAGTATCGACGTACCATCCGAACGTACAGTCTCACGCCCGTCCTCGTCGCGCTGTATCAGAATTCATGACTTTTCAGAGAGTGGTAATAATAGATGATCTCTCATGAGTGCAAAGTCATCTGAATTCTTCCAGTACGGAGACGCAGAGCATCTCTCTTACCTAGCATCTGGATCTTTTTGAACGGTTCCGGATTCGAGGCTGGAGATGGATTATGCAATAAAGTTATAGAAGGAGGGATATGCTTGACTGATATGAGGCGTTTTATAACCCGTGGTGCACGGGAAGAATTATGTGCGGAAATAAAGGCGGAGTCTTGCGGTATGGTGATTTTCGGCGCCTCCGGGGATTTGGCCCGGCGCAAGCTGCTGCCGGCTTTATTTGAGCTGTTCCGCCGGCAACTGCTGCCGGCAAATTTTTTCATCCTGGGCGGCGCCAGAACGGAAATGGACGACGATGCCTTCCGCCGGTCAGTGCGGGAGTCTCTGGCCGAGGCGGGTTCAGATTCAGAACTGGAGGAGTTTTCCGGATTTTGTCATTATATAGCCGGCAGTTATGAGCAGCCGGTTTTGTATGAAGCACTGAAATCGCGGCTGGCAGAGCTTGAGGCCGGGTGCCTTACCGGCGGCAACCGGATTTATTATCTGGCCACGCCGCCGGTCTTGTACCCGGTGATTACCGAGGGTCTGGGCCGGGCCGGGCTGACGTCTGATGCCGCTGGGGGATGGTCCAGGGTGGTGGTGGAAAAACCCTTCGGCCGGGATCTTGTCAGCGCCCGGGAGCTGGACAGAGCCTTGCTCCGGTATCTGACGGAACAGCAGATTTACCGCATTGATCACTATCTCGGCAAGGAGACCGTCCAGAACATCATGATTCTGCGGTTTGCCAATACAATTTTTGAACCCGTCTGGAACCGTCAGTATATTGATCATGTTCAGATTACAGTGGCCGAAACCCTGGGAGTGGAGAATCGCGCCGGTTATTACGACCAGACCGGCGCCCTGCGGGATATGTTCCAGAATCACATGCTGGAAATGCTGTCTTTAGTGGCCATGGAACCGCCGGCTTCCTTTGACGGCGACAGGCACCGGGACGAAAAGGTGAAACTGCTGCGGGCTATTCGCCCCTATTCCCCCTGGGACATGGATCAATTTCTGGTGAGAGGACAGTATGCTCAAAATTCTGATAAGAACCTGCCTGCATATCGGCAGGAACCGGGCATAAAGAGCGACTCGACCACCGAGACCTACGCAGCCATGCAGGTGATGGTGGATAACTGGCGTTGGCGGGGAGTTCCCTTTTATCTTCGCAGCGGCAAACGGCTGGCCAGGAAGGTCAGTGAAATTGCCATTGCCTTTAAGCCGGTGCCTCATTCCATGTTCGCCGGCTTGATGCCGGAAAATCTGCTGTCCAATGTACTGGTTTTGGCCATTCAGCCGGAGGAAGGCATCGCCCTCAGCATGGAAACCAAAAGACCGGGGCCTCACATGTGCATGAGTTCGCTGAATTTGCAGTTCTCCTACCGGGATGTGTTCGGCGAGAGGTCGGGCAATGCTTATGAACGGCTGCTTTTAGACTGCATGGCCGGCGACCAGACCCTGTTTGTCCGCCGCGACGGGGCGGAAGTTGCCTGGAACGTACTGGACCCGATCCTGCAGCAGTGGCAGGAAGAAACCGGATCACTGTGCTTTTACCCGGCGGGCGCGGCCGGGCCGGAGCAGGCGGAGGCGCTGCTGGCGAAGGACGGGCGCGCCTGGCGACCATTGGGCGACCGTTGAAAAAGGCCCATCTGCGTTGTCAGGTCTCCGGGCGCGCATTCGACGTACCCTCCTGAACGTACAGTCTCATGCGCGTCCTCGACCATTCCTAGCATCTGGACCTTTTTGAACGGTCCCTGCTTCGAGGCTGCAGATGAGTTTTGCAATAAGCTCCTAAAGGAACTTTGAGAGGAGTGGTCCCTTTGAACTATACCGTATATCAAAATTTAGAGGACTTGAGTCAGGTTGCCGCGGCTGCTGTTTCGCAGGCGGCCCGGCGATGCGTGGAGGATAAGGGGTATTTTACCTTAGTGCTGGCCGGGGGCAATACGCCCCGGACTCTGTATCGGATACTGGCTGAACAGGAGTCGCAGATCCCCTGGCCCCGGGTCTATATTTTTTGGGGAGATGAGCGCTTTGTGCCGCCGAATCATGACGACAGCAATTACCGTATGGCGCATCAAACCCTGCTGTCCCGGGTGAAGATTCCGTCAGGGCAGGTTTACCCTGTACCTACGGAGACAGCCACACCAGAACAGGCGGCCGATGCCTATGAAGCGCGCATCAAAACAGTCATGACCCAATTAGATAGTCCCGGCCTTAAGTGGCCCGTCTTTGACTTTATCCTCTTAGGCGTAGGGGCGGATGGACATACCGCATCCCTTTTCCCCGGCGATCCCAGCCTGAATGAAACCCGCCGCTGGGTCTGCGGCGCCAGGGGGCCGAATGGCGCCCCGAGGGTCACTTTGACCCTGCCGGTACTGAATGCGGCACGGCAGGTCTTGTTTCTGGCAACTGGTGCGGATAAACAAAGAGTCATTGGGGAAATCCTTTCGCCGGAGGCAAAAAATATGCCGCATTATCCGGCACAAAGGGTGCGCGGTGATAACGCAGCATGGCTGCTCGACCGGGAGGCTGCCGGGAAACTCTATTGAGTGCCTATTTCTGCATGGCTTCCAGCAGCTTCTGCAGACGTTCGCGCTGATCCGGCGAGAGCTTTTTGACTGTGTCCAGCAGGCGAAGAAGATCGGGTTCCAGTTCAGGCTCGGACTTTATTGCGGTGAAGAAGTCGGAGAGCGTAATGTCGAGACCCGCACATATTTTTTCAATGGTTTTATATTGGGGATTAGGATCGCGGCTGTTCATAATACTGTTTAGGGTTGATTGGGTCAGGTCTGCGAGGTTAGCAAGTTTGTTGATGCTAATATTTCGTTCGTTGCATAATTCCATGATGCGTACTGCAATGTTCAATTGATATACCTCGTTATCACGATGAGTTGTATAATGAGTATAACAAAAATACCGGAAAAAACATTAACGCTATAATATTGACCATTATAACGATATATCGTTATAATGGGTATGTATAAAATTACAGAAGGGATCGGAGTAAATGTATTTTTGGCACGTGTGTGATGGAGAGGTCATGGAGTATAACGGACAGAAGGCGGACTGGCGCAACTCAGTGGTAGTATTCGCAGTTTCGAGGGAGGATGCGCTGATCAAGGTGATGAAATATCATCAGGGCTTACTGGAGAAGGTTGACGTAGCCCACGGCGGCGAAATTATCGAGGTGATTGCCTAGGTGGTGTTTCTGCCATCATAGGGAGGGGCGTATTCCGCCAGAAAACAAGGTATTGCCTTATATTGGGGGAAAAGCATGTCTTTCGTTTTGGTACAAAGAAGGGATTGAAGCCGGCTTATTGCCTTTATGATTCATTATTGCAAGAGGGTATATTGCCTGTACGGGCGGGTAAGCTAAAGGCAGCAAAATGGTTAGGAGATATCGGGCATGAGCCAATTGCCGCAATCCCCCCGCCGCCCCAAGGGAGTAATAACCCCCTTGGCTATAAACTTTTTGCATCTGCGCAATCCCTATACAATAGCTTGGTGGTCAGCGGCTTATCCTGGTTTTGGGCATATCAGCCTAGGCTGTTACGTAAGAGGTTTCTTGCTGTTTATTTGGGAAATTCTCACCAATACCCAGGCTAAACTGAACATGGCCATTTTATATTCTTTTACCGGCCGGTTCGATCTGGCGAAAGAAATCATTGATACCCGCTGGCTGCTGTTGTATCCTTCCGTGTTCATTTTCTCCATATGGGACAGCTACCGGCTCACGATGAAATTAAATCGACTGGCTGTACTGGCCGACCGGAATGAGGAAGTGATCCGGCCGGTCAGTATGTCCGGCATGGAAATAAACATTCTGGACAAGCGGTCACCTTGGGTGGCCGCAGCGTGGTCTCTGCTGGGACCGGGCCTGGGGCATCTTTATACCCATCAGATACCCACCGGTTTTTTTCTGCTGGTGTGGTGGATTACTATTGCCTACTGTTCTAACTTACTGCAGGCCGTCCATTTTACTGCATTTGGTCTGTTTGAGCAGACTGGGGCCGTCGTCGATCCGCAGTGGCTTCTCTCTCTTCCTTCAGTATATGGCTTTGCCGTCTATGATTCCTATGTAAATACGAATGAGTATAACCGCCTGTTTGAAAAAGAACAGGCGGTCCTTTTCAAACAACAGTATCAAAGCCCTGATTTTAAAATGCCGACACAACTGGCATCGGAAGTGTATATCACAGCGTCCTTTTCATATTCGATCGCACTGGAAGTCGTTATTTCGGAACTGGAACAGAGGGGAATTTCCCGGGAACACATTTGTGCCATTCCGATGAATGTTCCCTGGAAAGAGCGGCAGTTGATAGATACGATTTATCAGGCTGACGGTCTCAGTATGTTTGATCTGGCGACAGTACTGGGTACAATCTTCATGCTGTTTGGTGTAATGTGGGGTTTTTTCTGGCAGTGGGGGCCAATCATTTGGGGTTTGATCGGATTGCTCCTGGGTGGTGCTTTGGGATTTTTGTTTAAGTATCTTTATTACCGGCTGTATATGCAAAAACAGCCGCCAAGCGGCAAAATAACGGAGGTAGTGCTGATTGTGAGCTGCCGGGAACCGGAAGCGTCAATGGTGGAAAAAGTCTTGGCCGCAAACCTTGCCTTGAGCATCGGGAGAAAAGAATAGCACGGAACAGCGGACCGCAACTGCATTCCCTATGCTCAAAGGTGGGGAAATGATCGGTCGGAAAATAAACGGCAGCGGCTGTTTCATGGCAAAGTTTTAATCCTTGCAGGATTTTTTTTATTTATAGGGTAATTTATTTTATGCAGAAGTCTGTCTGGTGGTGGGGGGGTGATTTTTTGTCAACAACCGGTTATGAAGTGGTTAAAATTTTTAACAACAACGTTTTATTGGCAAAACACCAGGGTACGGAGAAAATTCTGATTAAAAAAGGAATCGGCTTCAGCCGGAAAATCGCGGACCTCATCCCGGAAGAAACAAGTTTTGAAAAGATTTTTAGCATTGAAAACAGTGAAACCAGTCACAAATTCAACCAATTGCTGGCAGCGGTTGACCCCCATCTGGTAGGCATCTGCGAGGAGATCTTGTGCTTCATCAGCAGTAAAATTGCCAGCACCATCACCGAAGAAATGCACATCCGGTTAATCGACCATATTGCCTTTACCATTTACCGCCTTCAGCATCACGACACTATTGAAAATCCGTTTATTGTTGAGATTGAAACTCTTTACAGCCAGGAATATGAAATTGCCCGGCAGGCGGTGCGCTTGTTGGAAAAAAGCGTCGCTATGTCCATTCCTGACAGCGAAATCGGTTTTATCACTTTACATATTCATACATTGCGCAGCAACGGTAAGTTATCCAGCACTATCAAGAATGCCTATATTTGTAATTCAGTGCTGGAACTGATTGAGGATGAACTGTGTATTGAAGTGGACCGGAAATCCATCGATTACGCCCGTTTTGTCTGCCACATCCGTTTTGCGGCAGAGCGGATCACCCAAAACATTCCCATCCGAAACGATCTCCTCATGTCGATCAGGAAGACGTATAAAAACTCTTACAAATTGGCGCAAAAAGTTTCCCGATTTATGGAAGAAGAACTGACGCTAAACGTCCCTGAGGCAGAAACCGGTTTTATTGCCATGCATATTGAACGTTTAAAGAATGCATCCTCCTATGGGTCTTCCTATGTTGACAAATAGATAACACTCATATACAATTAAACTATCAAAATTATATAAAAATAATTTGAGTATATCGTGTATCCCCCAATTACATAGTTTTATTTATTAACTGGCGTGCGACGAATAGGCAAGAGCTGGAAAGTATTTCTTTTCGGCTCTTTTTGTTTTCCCGTTGCATCATTTCATCGCAACTAGCCTGAAGCAATTCGGGTTGGGAATATAAATAGGAGGGGAATTTGATGTCAAAAGAGAATCTCTTGGGCAACTTTCAACGACTGGGCAAAGCGTTAATGACCCCGGTCGCCGTTTTGCCGGCTGCTGCATTGCTGCTGCGGCTGGGAGCGGATGATGTTTTGAATTGGAAGTGGATGGCTGCCGCCGGCGGCGCTATCTTCGAAAATCTGTCCTTGCTGTTTGCTATCGGTATTGGGATCGGGTTTGCGGAAGAAAATAACGGTGTGGCTGGATTGGCCGCCGCTGTCGGTTATTTCGTCCTAACCAAAGTGGCTGCTACTTTCGACAGCGGCATAAACATGGGGGTCCTGGCCGGTATCATTACCGGTTTGTTGGCCGGTTTTCTCTACAACAAATATAAAGCGATCAGAGTTCCTGATTTTCTGGGATTTTTCGGCGGGAAACGGTTTGTGCCGATCATCACTTCTTTTTATAGCTTGATTCTTGGCATATTGGCAGGTTATGTCTGGCCTCTGATTGAACACGGCGTCAACGCTTTTGGCAATACCATCGCGACCTCCGGTTCCATCGGCGCTTTCTTATTTGGTGTCTTAAACCGCTTATTGATACCTTTCGGGCTTCACCATGTCATCAATACCTTTGTCTGGTTCCAGTTCGGTACTTTTACCAATGCCGAAGGCAAAGTGATTACCGGGGACCTGTCCCGGTTCTTCGCCGGCGATCCCACTGCCGGAACCTTTATGACCGGATTCTTCCCGATTATGATGTTTGCTCTGCCGGCAGCCTGTATTGCCATGATTGCCGCCGCCAAGAAAGAAAACCGGAAAGCAGTCGCCGGCATGCTGTTTGGCGTTGCTTTCACCTCCTTCTTAACCGGTATTACCGAGCCGATTGAATTCTTATTTATGTTCTTAGCTCCGGTGCTCTATATCCTGCACGCCTTGCTTACCGGTATCTCCATGGCATTAACCACAGGGCTCGGCATGAAATGCGGTTTTGGTTTCTCCGCCGGCTTAATTGACTATGTGTTGAACTACAACATTTCCGCGAAACCGCTGGAGATTCTAGTTGTCGGTCTCATTTTCGGCGTGATGTATTACTTTGGTTTCTACTTCATCATTAAAAAGCTGAATCTCCCCACACCGGGCCGGATGGAAGATGAGGAATCCGCTGCCTTATTAGGTTTAAGCAACAGCGAACTCAAAGACAAAGCCGCCGAAATTCTGAAAGCCATTGGCGGTAAAGAAAATATCTCTGCCATTGACGCTTGCGTTACCCGGGTCCGGGTGACTGTAAAAGAAGGCGATAAGGTGGATGAAGCCAAATTAAAAACACTGGGAGCTACCGCGGTGCTGAAAATGCCAGGAAACAACTTCCAGATCGTAGTCGGAACCGTTGCCGACCCGCTGGTAACTCACATAAAAGCAGTTATGAGCAGCAAAACCTTAACGCTCTAAGATCAAGCGTACAGGAGCCTCCGGGCTCCTGTACAGCTTTCCCTGGAATTTGAAGCGATGGAGTTTGAAGATGGTTAAACGTTTATTGGATTGCAATTCCTCGGATTTCCGGCAAATGACCAAGGCTGATCTGCGGGAGGCGATTCGGGCCAGCGAGGGCCGGGTGATGGTCTCCGAAATGATTGGCGCCTTTCAGCCCTTATTGCTGAATATCAGCAATGCTGAGCTGGCGGCGGCATTCGGCGCCGACCTTCTCCTGCTAAATATGTTCGACTTGTTCCAGCCGGTATTTAACGGGTTGCCGCCTACCGCACCGGCCGATATCATTAAAACGCTGAAACGGCTGACCGGCAGAATCGTCGGGATCAACCTGGAGCCGGTAGCCGAGCGCCACCTGCAGCTGCCGAACCTTCCCGGTCCGGGGCGGCGGGTCAGCGTCGAGACAGCCCAAAAGGCCTGCGAAATGGGGGCCGACTGGATTCTGTTAACCGGTAATCCCGAGACTTCCGTAGACAATGAAGGCATTCTGCAGGGAATTGCCACGGTGAAAAACGTCGCCGGCGCACAGCTCCTGATCGCGGCCGGCAAAATGCATGCTGCCGGAATTGCCGGTGAAACCGGAGTCAATATCATTACCCAAGCCGATATCCAGCAATTTATCGCCGCCGGGGCTGATATTATCCTGCTGCCGGCGCCGGGGACCGTGCCGGGAATAACGATGGATTTCGTCAGAGAATTGGTGGTTTACGCCCACGAACTGGGAGCGCTGACCATGACCAGCATCGGCACCTCCCAGGAAGGCGCCGATGAGCAAACCATTCGCCAGATTGCATTAATGTGCAAGATGACCGGAACCGACCTGCATCATATTGGCGATGCCGGTTATCCCGGGATGGCCGTCCCTGAAAATCTCATGGCTTATAGTATCGCCATTCGGGGCAGACGCCACACTTATGCCCGGATGGCCCGCTCCATCAATCGTTGAAAATGCAGCCGGTCGGCTAGTTTACCGGAGGGATGAATTATGCGCATCATTATTGCGAAGAATTATGAGGAATTGAGCAAACAGGCAGCTAACCTGATTGCCAGTCAGATTTTTTTAAACCCGCGCAGCGTCTTGGGGCTGGCCACAGGCAGCACTCCCCTGATGACCTATGCCAAGCTGATTGAACGGTATCATCAAGACGGTTTGGACTTTAGCCAAATCACCACCTTTAACCTGGACGAATATGTTGGGCTGCCCAAGAATGATCCCCAAAGTTACCATTACTATATGCGCACCCATTTTTTCCAGGCCGTTAATCTCAAAGAGCAGCGGATTCATATTCCCGATGGCATGGCCCCTGATCTGGAAGTCGAATGCGCCCAATACGAAGCGGCCATTGAACGAGCCGGCGGCATTGATCTGCAGCTCCTAGGAATCGGCAATAACGGGCATATCGGATTCAATGAACCTGATTTTAGCTTTGAAGCCACCACTCATGTAGTTGAATTGGATAACGAAACCATTCAAGCCAATTCCCGGTTTTTTCAAAGTCCGGAGGCAGTTCCCCGCCGCGCGATCAGTATGGGCATTAAAACGATTATGCGTTCCCGGATCATTGTGCTCCTGGCCAGCGGTCAGAATAAAGCAGCCGTAGTTGCCAAAGCTCTGTACGGTGAAATTACTCCGGCGGTTCCTGCGTCTATTTTACAGCTTCACCCCAATGTAATCGTGGTGGTGGATCAGGAAGCCGCGCAGCATCTGCCTGACCGGGCAACCTCATATTGATTGTTGAATACTTCGTTCCAATCATCAATTTTGTTAGGAGGATTTCAGATGTTCGGTATATTCAGCAGAAAGAAAGCAGTTGAGTTTAAGGCGCCGGTCTCCGGAACGGCAATGGATCTTACTACCGTGCCGGATGATGTTTTTGCTCAAAAGATGGTGGGCGATGGTTTGGCTTTTGAACCTTCGGAAGGCGTTCTGCATGCTCCCGTCGATGGTCAGGTAGTCCAGGTGTCCCCCACCAAACATGCCATCGGCCTGCGGACTAAGGAAGGGCTGGAGGTTCTCATTCATATCGGAATCGATACAGTGGACATGAAAGGAGAAGGTTTTGAAAGCTTGGTTACTGCCGGTCAAACCGTGCGCACCGGTGATCAGCTCATGACCTTCGATCGGGAGCTGATTCGCCAAAAAGCCAAATCCACCATGATTCCAATGATTATCACCAATATGGATCATGTCCGGAAAATTTCCGTCACGTATGGCCCGGTGGACTTGCATTCGGCGGTAATGAACGTCGAGGCAAAGTAAGTTAAAGCAGATTCAGTTTACCTAAACAATATACTCCATCCCCATTTTGGGGGCTTCTTACGGACTCAACGGGTGCGGTGATATCGCGCCTTAACATAAAAGACCGCATCGATGCGGTCTTTTTTATTTTTGCGTAAGCGGAAATAAATAAAGAACAAAGTGCCGCGGGTTAATCCGTGCACTTTGTTCGCCTTATCTAGGTATTATCCGTTTCTTGCTGCAGATCAGCCGCCGAAAAAGTGTCAACTCCGATTTCGAATTTCATCAGGGCATCTTTGTTTTCCCGTACTGCTGCCTCAAGCAGGTCTTGATCGCCCGCAAACGATCTTCCGTTCGGTTTTTTTGCGTTCTCGAATGGGTCTACTTTGCTGCTATCGCTCATTGTTTGCCTCCTCATTATACATAGTAAAGACTTTCCTTCGTATTATTTCCCGGGCGAGAGAGTATTACACTGCAAAAAATCCTTCCAACTTTTCATTAAGAAGGTGAAAAGATGAGTTCCTTTGAGACCGTTGAAGCTGTGTACAGTACTTGTTTTGCAAATAAAGAAAATGTGCCGCTGATTTTATTATACACAAATAGGTTCCCTGCCGGACGGTTCCTGTTATGATACAATTAGTATTCCATAAGCAACGGGAATTCCTAAAGCGAAGAAGAGGAGAAGCGTATGGATCACCGGATGATTGGTGAACTACGGCATACTTTGGGAAATTGGCGGGATTTTCGGGTGAAACTTGTTGCCCAGGGACTTTGCGTCGGGTTTGTTGCCGGCTTTGTAGTGGTTATGTTCCGGCTGGCATTGGAAATGGCGGAAACCTTGCGCGAGGGGCTTTATCAGTATTTATCCACCGCCCATGCTGCTTTTACGGTTGGCTGGTTCTTTCTGCTGTTGGTGATTGGCCGGCTGCTCGGCCTTATTGTTAAATTGGAACCTGTATCCGGAGGCAGCGGCATTCCTCAGATAAAAGGGGCTATCTTAGGCCTGGTCAGGATGAACTGGCCCCGAGTGCTGGCCGCTAAATTTATCGGTTCAGTTTTAGCCATTGGGGCCGGCCTGTCTGTGGGGAGTGAAGCTCCTTCCGTCCAGATGGGAGCTGTTGTTGGACAGGGGTGCAGCCAGATGCTCAACAAAGCAAAAATGGAAGAGAAATATTTGCTGACCGGCGGCGCAAGTGCCGGGTTGGCAGCCGTCTTTAATACCCCTCTGGCGGGAGTGATTTTTTCCTTAGAAGAGTTACAAAAAAATTTCTCTCCGGATGTTCTGATGTCTGCCATTGCCGCCTCCCTTTCGGCTGATTGGGTGGTTCGTTTTTTTTACGGCCGAGAGCCCTTCTGGGACTTTTCCGATAGCCCTTTCGTTACTATGCCTTCTTAGTCATGTTGGGGGTAGTGTTTAATCAAGCGGTAATTAAGGTGCTTGATGCTTATGCCCGGCAGAGACTGCTGCCGAAAAAAATTCAGGCCGCATTTCCCTTGCTTATTGGCGGTATCGTGGGATTTGTTCTGCCGGAAATTTTGGGTGGCGGGAATAGCCTGATTGATAAGATCGCTGACGGGCATTTTGGCTTAGCCATGCTGCTGGTCATACTGGGAGCGAAATTTTTATTTACCATGCTCAGTTATGGCGCCGGGGTTCCCGGTGGTATATTTTTGCCCATGCTGGTACTCGGCGCATTGATCGGAGGCGTCTTCAGCAAGACCATCCTGTTTTTTGGCTTCAGTCATGACTATCATGTCACATGGATGCTTCTTGGAATGGCCGCCTATTTTACAGCGATCGTAAAGGCACCGGTTACCGGCAGTATATTGATAACGGAAATGACAGGATCCTTCCGTCACCTGCCCGAAACGATTGCCGTCTGTATGGTCGCTTATATTGTCGCTGATATCGCCCGGTCAAAACCGATTTATGATACTTTGCTGGAGCGCTCGCTTCAACCTGAGAACCCGAACCGGCAGGAAACCGGTCAGCAGACAATCACCGAAATGATCGTTTGTATGGGGTCCCAATTAGACGACCGGAGAATCAGGGATGTGGAGTGGCCGGCGGATTGTTTGCTGGTCTGTATCAGGCGCGGCGAGCAGGACATCGTACCAAAAGGAGATATCAAACTTACCGCCGGCGACTACTTGTATATTGTCTCTGACGAACGCTATACCTATGACATCAGGACGATTGCCGAATAGGAATCATGCCTACTTCGCTGCCTTGTAAAGGGTAATTGGCCGAACTAGCCATTTTAATGACAAACTCGCCAGCCCTCATCCTCTATTTTGGGCAATGCGTATGGTAAAAAATCCATGTTTATCCTTGACAGGGGAAAATCCGATGGGTAAAATAGAATCAAATCCTTGTTAGCACTCACCGACATAGAGTGCTAACAAAAAAAGAGCACCGAGTAGGAGATGATTCCATGGATCAAGATAAATTTACTCAGAAAGCAGCGGCTGTCATCCAGGAAGCCCAACAGCTGGCCGCCGTCAATTACCATCAGGAGCTGACCACCCGCCATTTAATCCTGGCGCTGGCGCAGGATAATGAAGGCATGATTGCCTATATCCTGGCTCAATACAATATTCAGATTCAGGCCTTTCGCGGGAAACTGGAGCAGCTTTTAAAGAACATGCCTGCCGTTAAAGGTCAGGAAATTTCCTTACGCATGAACACCGCCATGGTCCGGGTATTGGCGCTGGCGCAAAAGCAGGCCGCGGACATGAGGGACGAGTATGTCAGCGTCGAGCATCTTTTTCTGGCGGCAGTGGAAGACGGCGACAGCGACGTAGTCGAAGTTTGCCGTGAATTTGGTCTCTCCCGCAGCCGTGTCCTGGAAACCATCCGTCAGTTTCGCGCCGGAAAACATGGAATATCCGGCAATCCGGAAGAAAGCCTGCAGGCCCTGTCTAAATACGGCCGGGACCTGACAGACTTGGCCCGACAGGGCAGGCTGGACCCGGTCATAGGCCGGGATGAAGAAATCCGCCGGGTCGTGGAGATCCTCTCCCGCCGGACTAAGAACAATCCTGTTTTGATCGGCGAGCCGGGCGTGGGCAAAACCGCCATTGCCGAAGGCTTGGCCCGCCGGGTTATCGCCGGCGACGTGCCGGAAGGACTAAAAAATAAGACTATCTATTCTCTTGATCTGGGATCCCTGGTCGCCGGAGCGAAATACCGGGGCGAGTTCGAGGAACGTTTAAAGAATGTCTTGACAGAAATAAAAAAAGCCGAGGGCAATATTATTCTGTTCATCGACGAACTGCACACTGTGGTCGGCGCCGGCGCCGCCGAAGGCGCCATGGATGCGGGCAATATCCTGAAACCCATGCTGGCCCGGGGTGAACTGCATTGCATCGGCGCCACCACTCTCAATGAATACCGTAAGTATATTGAAAAGGATGCCGCATTAGAGCGCCGTTTCCAGCCGATCATGGTGGACCAGCCCAGCGTGGAAGACACTGTTTCTATCCTGCGGGGTTTGCGGGAACGGTATGAAGTCCATCACGGCGTTAGAATCAAGGATGCCGCTTTAATCGCCGCCGCAGTCTTATCGGACCGCTACATCTCCGACCGGTTCCTGCCGGACAAGGCCATTGACCTGGTGGATGAAGCGGCCGCTAAACTCCGCACCGAAATTGACTCCATGCCCGGCGAACTGGACGAAGCACTGCACCGGGTGATGCAGCTGGAGATCGAAGAACAGGCCCTCGGGAAGGAACCCGATCCTTCCTCGCAGGAAAGGCTCCGCCGCATCCGGGAAGAACTGGCCAATCTAAAGGCACAGGCCGATTCCCTGAAAGCCCAGTGGCAGACAGAAAAACAGGCAATTATGCGCCTGCGGGATCTCAAGAAAGAAATCGATACTGTCCGAACCGCGATGGAATCGGCGGAAAGAAGCTATGACCTGAATAAACTGGCCGAGCTAAAATACGGCAAATTGCCGGAGCTTGAAAAGAAGCTTAAAAGTGAAGAGGCTTCGCTTGCCGAAAATCGTTCCCACAGAGTTATGCTCAAAGAAGAGGTGAACGAAGATGACATTGCCAGAATCGTCAGCCGCTGGACAGGGATTCCGGTAACCCGTCTGCTTAGCGGCGAACGGGAAAAACTTAGCCGGTTAGAAGAGATCCTGCATCAGCGGGTTGTGGGACAGGATGCTGCGGTAACAGCCGTAACCGAAGCCATTATTCGGGCCAGGGCAGGCATTAAAGACCCTCAAAGACCGATCGGCTCATTTATCTTCCTTGGCCCTACGGGAGTGGGAAAAACCGAACTGGCCAAAGCCTTGTCCGAAGTGCTGTTCGATGATGAACGCAGCATGATTCGCATCGATATGAGCGAATACATGGAGAAACATACCGTTTCCCGCCTGGTCGGCGCACCTCCCGGCTACATCGGCTATGATGAAGGCGGCCAGCTCACTGAGGCCGTCCGCCGCCGCCCCTATAGTGTGATCCTGCTGGACGAAGTGGAGAAAGCCCACAGCGATGTCTTCAATATTTTGCTGCAAATTCTCGATGACGGGCGCTTAACCGACGGTAAAGGCCGCACCGTTGATTTCAAAAATACCGTCGTCATTATGACCTCGAATATTGGCTCCCAGGAGATTTTAAACGGCGACTTTGCCGCAGCCAAAGAACGGGTGCTGGAAATGATGAAACGCCATTTCCGCCCGGAGTTCCTCAACCGGATTGACGACATTATCGTCTTCAATGCTCTGAACCGGGACCAAGTTGCGTCTATCGCCGGATTGCTGCTCCAAAGCCTGGGGGAACGGCTGAAAAAGCAGCTCAACATCACCCTTTCCTGGGATAGCGACACCCTGAATCTATTGGCGAAACAAGGCTATGATCCCAATTACGGCGCCCGGCCTCTGCGGCGGCTGATCGGGCGTCTTGTGGAAACCGAACTGAGCAAGAAAATTGTAAAAGGCGAGATCCCGGAAGGGAGCCATGTGGCACTGCATGCCGACAAAGACAGGGTGAAGCTTGAAGTAAGGCTTCAGCTGGGGAAGAACAGCTAAATAGAATGCAAGCCGCCGGGCTGATGCGGAGGTTGCGGAGAAGATTCGGGGCGTAAATGCCAATGGGCTTGCGACCAGGCGATAATTTCCGGGATGGCGGCGTCATAGGTTTCCATATTGATAAGCGGATTGTCCTTAATCCAGTGATGCGGCTGAGGCAGGTTGGCGGCGGACAGCAGCCGGGACATTTCATATTGTAAAGCCGCCTGATAGGCGAAATACAAGTAATCTTTCATCAGCTTGTAGCGGGGCTCGCTCGGGCGGCAAACGTGCATCCGGCATACCAGCGGCCTGATATTGTAGATCAGGCACCGGCCGGCGGGGGAGAGGAACTGGCAGGTGCCGCCGTTTGTCTGCCGTACAAACCAGTTCATCGTTTTAAAGTCAAGCGCTATTGCCTTCAAAACAACTGCCCCCGCATCAACCTTCCCCATCGTTTGGCCGATCATAGCTGCAAGGCTGCGTATAAACACGTTGTCCCCATAGACAATAAAACCGGCGCAGCAGGTATGTGTGCATACCGAGCAATCAACCGCTTTCAGGCAAAACCGTCCTACAGCCTCTGCCAATTCAGCGACGGTAGACTGTGGAAGCGGCATTGCGCAAGTAAGTTCTCCCCCGTCATTTATATATACTTCCATGCTCTCTTCTCCCTATTGTTTGTTGCTACAATATATGAGACATCGCCGCAGAGCATTAATCGTGAAAATAGATTGCTATGCCAAGACTAGGTATAGAACAGGTAGAATTCCTGCAAAATCTTGATATTTTTGGTTAAAAAAGAACCGTCACAGCGAGTCAGTTACAAATTTGGGCGGGCAGAACCTTTCAGATATGATCCGGGACAAAAGTCTCAAGGGAATCGGGGAAAAGTAGGTAAATGTCAATAATGGAATAGTAACAAAGGAGTGGAATAAAAATAGCAAATACCATTTTAAACAACCTGGACGAAAAAATCCAACAAGCCGGCCTGCCTGACCGGGAAGAGCTTACTACCTATGAGGGTGTCATTCAAAAAAGTTCACTGATGTTATTTATCCTTGTCGCAGCCGCAGCTGCCACCTGGTATTCCGGGTATGCCGCAAATCCGCTGACGCTCCAAGTCTCCGCCATTATGGGCCTGGTTATTGCTTTTATCATCTCTTTTAAACCGGTTACCGCCCCGTTCCTGGCACCTCTATATGCTATCTTAGAAGGTATGGCCCTGGCGTCTTTGTCCTTTTTCTGTGAAATAAACTATCCGGGGATTGCAACAAACGCTGTGCTGATTACGCTTTCGATTTTTGCCGTGTCCCTGTTGCTGTATGCCAAACAGATCGTGACCGTGGATAACGACTTCAAAAAGATGGTGATGACGGCCACTTTCGCCGTTGTCATAGTCTATCTGATGAATTTCGTTTTCTCATTTCTGGGAATTCAAATCCCGATGCTCCATGAATCGGGAATCATCGGGATTGCCTTTAGTCTGATGGTTGTTGGTATCGCCACATTTAACCTTTTCCTTGATTTCCAGCTTGTTGCCGAAGCGGTTGAAGAGCAGGCTCCCAAATATTTTGAATGGTACTGCGCCTTTGGCCTGACAGTTACCTTGGTTTGGCTGTATATTGAGATTCTGAAGCTTTTAAGAAAACTGAGGAAATAATGACCCGGATCTACAATTTAAAAATCGCAGAAAAATAATAGACTCAGGCGGTGGCTGTCTCTCTTTAAAGGCAGCCACCGTCCGCCTTTATCCCGTATTACTGGGGTTCAATGGTACAGGTATTGAAAACGGTTCTCGGTTATGCTACACTATACATGCCGAAAACGTTGAGTACGACCGTGTTTTCAGCAATTGAGATGAGGAAGTGTTAACAATGTGCATTTCGTGCGATGAAACGTCCCGGATTTTTTCTGTTGAAATCGTTACTCAGGAGCCTGTTAGCAATAATATGGATTTGTATAAAGCGATCGCCCACCGGTTGTTTCAACACAAGGTTATATCATTTATTAACGTTGGCAACAATCGTGCTTATGCAGCAAGTGATAAGCAAATTTTTGGTTTTGAACTTCATTTAACGAACCGGCACAATCCGGCGAATGTAACCCTGGAGAATGTCGAGAAGGCGCTGGAAGGGCTTTTGAAACCGTTTGAAGGTTATTCTGACCTGCAGATAAATTTGAGCTAATGGACGGACGTGCTTAATCTGATCCGGGATTTGGTTTTAAATTATCAAAAATACGAAAACAATTAGGGTATAGAGAACCATTTAAGCCGTTGAATTACTTATAAGTAATCCAACGGCTTATTTTGTATTAACTTTGCCGGTTAGGCGCTGTATCAAAGGGAGCNGGTAAAAAGCGAAGGCAGTTAAATGGGTACTGCTGCCAGATCATGCTTACTCATCACATCAAACCAGTCACGAACAGGCTGACGGGAAAGCCGCTTGGGATGAACCACTGCATACGTATGCCAACAAGGCGGCAAAGGTGAGCCGGTGAGGGGGATTTCAACAACGGAATTTCTCATCAGGGCTTTTTGAACAGTCGAGCGGGTCAAAATGGCTGAACCGATTCCTTCTTCGACAAGGGAAACGATAAAAGACGGGTTGCCGATATTAGCGTGAAACCAGCGCGTTCCAGGAAATAATTGGGCGACCCAATCGCTGAAACTTCCCCCCCAGTTGTGAAAAAGCAAATTAATCCTTGCCAGGTCTTTAACCGGCATTTCCGCCTGGTTCGCAAGCGGGTCACCGGGCGGACAAATAAAAACAAAATCTTCTTCATTACATAAAAATGTTGTAAAACGGCGAATTCTTGGTAATTGATAAACGATTGCAATATCAATGATACCATCTACCAAAGACTGCAAAATATCGGTTGAGTGGCCGGCAACCGCTTTTACCGAGATACGGGGAAAGCAGCGCAGATATTCGCGATAAACCGGGAATAAGAAATTGGGCAAAGCGGAATAGACATTACCAATGACTAAACGGTCATCGAAGAAGGCTGCTGAATTTAATCTGGCTTTGCCGTTCTCGAAGTCTTCCAATAAGTGCTGAGCATAGGGAAGAAACATAAGACCGCTCTGTGTCAGTTCCACACGCTGGTTATCCCTTATAAACAGTTTTTGCCCCAGTGTCTTTTCCAATTCAGCTATGCGGGCGCTGACCGTTGATTGGACAATATTTTGTATTTCCGCGGTTTTTGAGAAGCTTTTTGTTTGTGTTAAAATCTGCATTGTTTTCAAAACTTCAATATCCATTCAGACTCTCCTCATCCGGTGCTCTGTTACCTCTAAAACTTTAAGTGTTAAAGGCAGCAGGGCACTGGTGTATTAAACATAATGATAAGTATTATCATTATGTTTCGTTTTACAGATAGAAACTCCTTTCTCTATAATGAGGACAGGTGATTTTTATATTAATTGCATAGGATTGAACAGGTGTTGCTATATGCGACTTAATAGAGAAACCGGTTAAAGGCCGGTGCGGTCCCGCCACTGTAATGGGGAGCAAAGCCACGATGCGCCACTGAGACGAACTGTCTTGGGAAGGTATGGCAGAGCGATGACCCAGAGCCAGGAGAACTGCCTGCATAACAATCACCATTTGACCTGCGAGCGACGGGGAGGGGATTTAAAACGGCAGCCGATGGCTAAACCGTATTCACTCTGGTTAACAGAGCCCTTTCCTTTTATAGATTAGAAAAGGAAAGGGTTGCTTTTATTAATGTAAGATCTATAAACAGAGCGATTCATATCGCTTTGAGTTCATCGGTCAGTACATAACAAAGATGAAGGGAGAAATAAATGAGAAAACAACTAAGACAAGGAATCATTACGGCGCTTGCATTAACGCTGATGACCAGCATGGGGGCGGCGGCGGAAAATCCGTATGCTGACGTCCCCCAAAATCACTGGGCTTATGCGGAAATTGATGCATTAGTCCAGGACAAGCTGATTGCCGGCTATGATGCAGCTGTATATGACAAGGATAAAATTGCCACCCGCTATGAAATGGCCCGGTTTTTAGCAAATGCCCTAAGTAAATATGAACAGGCTGATACACAGCAAAAAACGAAGATGGACCGGCTGGCCCGGGAATTTGCCGCAGAACTCGATATGCTTGGCGTGCGGACGGCGGAAACGGCCAAAGATGCGGCGCAGCCGGCAAAACAAACGAACGCAAAGAAAACCTCAATTACCGTTGACGGCGAGGCCTTAATTGAAGCCATGGATGTAGATAGTGTTGAACATGCCGGCAGCGGCGCCTATAGTTGGCGGCAGCGGCTGCATATCAACGCCGACTTCAACGACCGGGTGAGCTATAAATCGCGCATTCAGGCCGGCGGCAAATTCGGCAGCGGCAGCACAGCCAATGAAATGCGCTTTACCCGTAGTTTTATCCAAGTGAAAGATTTTTTTGGCGTTGATCAGTTTCAGGCCGGCCGGCTGCCGCTGGCTGTCGGACGGTATTTTGCCATGGCATTGCAGGGCGATGCGGACGGCTTTGCGCTAAGGCATCAGTTGGGCAAGGCCAGGCTGGACGGCTATTGGGTCATTCCCGAAACCGACACCGACGTAAGAGGGGTAAACTTGAATTTTGCACCGGCGAAATCCTTCGAATATAACATAGGCTATATTTCCGCCGATGCCAGCGCCAAAGCCGATGTTCCGGCCGCCGACTATGTGGATGCCGGCCTTTCATGGGAAATGCGAAAGGGCGTTAATGGCGTATTCAATTACACAAAATCCGACAACCCGGAATCGCCGGACGCGTGGGCGGCGCAAGTTTCATATAACTGGGTGAGCGGTAAGCGGCAAAGCGGACTTTATACTTACGAAGGCCTTGTAAACAACCGGGTGCCCCATGATCAGGCCATTGCCGTCAGTTACCGGGATGTGGATCAAAATGCCTTACCGGGCTACGGCAACTTTGGCGGGTTTGGCGAAGTCAAGGCCAATGGCCATAAAGGCTTTATGATCGGTTACCAGAATATGGTGATGGACGGCGTGCGCCTGTCGCTGCAGTATCAAGATCTGGAGGACAAAGCAAGCGGCGCGAAGGATCATCGCTACTACGGAGCCTTTGATTTGTATTTTCGTTAAATGCTCCGCTGACACGACAGAGAGGAAGGGTTAAGAAGTGAGAAACAAGAGTTATAAAAAATTGTTTGCAGCAATCATGATGATGCTTATGCTGGGCAGTATGCTGTTAGCAGGCTGCGGCGGCAGTAAAACCGACAATACACAGGTAACTGCCAAAGATGAGATTGTGGTTGCTATCGGCGGTGAGAAGGCGGCAGGCTTTGACCCGGTTACCGGCTGGGGCGCTCAGGGCGGTACTTTGTTTCAGAGCAAGCTGTTGGATGTCAGCCCGGACAACAAAATCGTCAATGACCTGGCAACCGGTTATACCGTAAGCAGTGACGGACTGACCTGGACTTTTACTATCCGGGAAGATGTAAAGTTCCATGACGGCAAACCGCTGACGGCTAAGGATGTGGCCTTTACTTTTAACAAGACAAAGGCAGCGGCCAGTTTCGTTGATTTAACCGAGATGGATAAAGCGGAAGCAAGGGATGATAAGACGGTTGTCTTTCATATGAAGAAGCCCATGTCTATTTTCCCCTACCAGGTTGCAACCTTGGGGATTGTTCCTGAACATTTATACGGTGACGGCCAGGCCTATGCCCGGCAGCCGGTGGGTTCGGGCCCATATAAGTTCGTGCAGTGGGACAGAGGCCAGCAGCTGATTGTAGAACGCAATGATGACTATTATGGCGGTAAAGCTCCGTTCAAACGGATTGTATTCTTATTCTTGAATAATGATGCCGCTTATGCGGCAGCGCAGGCCGGCAAGGTGGATGTGGTAAAGACAACGGAAGCGCTGGCTGTCAAACCAATACCCGGCTACAACGTTGTAGACTGCAAGACCTTTGATTTCCGTTCCGTGTCACTGCCTGTCCAAAAGCCGGGAGAAAAAAGCGGGGAAGGCTATGATATCGGCAATGCGGTTACCAGCGATATCACCATCAGAAAAGCGCTGGCCATGGGCGTAAACAGAAAGCAAATAATTGACAGCGTGCTGAACGGGTATGGACAGCCTGTATTTACGATTTCCGATTATCTGCCGTGGGAGAATAAACAGATCCAATGGAAAGACGGCGATGTTGGCGGGGCAAAAGCGCTTCTGGATAAAAGCGGCTGGCTGGATACCGATGGCGACGGAATCCGTGAAAAGAACGGGTTAAAAGCCGAGTTCCATCTGGTTTACGAGGCCGGTGATTCCACCCGTGAATCGATTGCGATGGCATTCAGCGAGCAGGCCAAAGCGCTTGGTATCCACGTTATTGCCGATGGACTCGGGTCTTCGGACCGGGTTAAACATAAGCATAAAGATGCTTTTCTCCTGGGGGGTGGCGCCTACAGCCCTGTCTATATGCTGAATGCCCTGCACAGCCGGTTTGCGGCCAAGGGCGGCTGGTTTAATATTGTTGCGTATCAGAACCCGGTTGTGGACGGTTATCTGGACGCGGCAATTGGCGCGCTGGATGAACAGACTGCTGATGAAAACTGGCGAAAAGCCCAGTGGGATGGTCAGACAGGCGGCAGTGTTCTGGGGGATGCTCCGTATATTTATCTCATGAATATCAGCCACCTGTACTTTGTCCGGGATGGCATCGATATCGGCAAGCAAAAATGGCACCCCCATGACCATGGATTTGTCGTGATCAGCAATATTATGGACTGGTCCTGGAAGCAATAAATTCAGTCAAACCCTAACAAGCCCCGGGGCGGTGCTTTCTGCTCCGGGGATGGGTTTGTCCCCAAGGAGGAAATGCAGATGCATATGGCTACCTATATTGGCCGCACGCTGATACGGGGTGTCGGCTTGCTGGCAGCAGTTATTATTGTAACCTTTGTGCTGGTGCAAGCGTCGCCGGTCGACCCGGTGGAAGCTTATATTACAGCGGAAAATCCGGTGTCTCAGGAGCAAAGAGAGGCAATTGCCGCATACTGGGGCCTGAACGATCCGCCCCTGGAACGGCTGGGGAAATGGGTCAGCGCACTAGCCCGCGGCGATATGGGAACCTCCATGTATTACCGGCAGCCGGTGACAGAAGTGATACGGGTTCATTTTATGAATTCGCTGCTGTTGATGGCAGTTGCCTGGGTTCTTGCGGGTTTTTCCGGCTTTGTCCTGGGCGTTGTTGCCGCCGCTTGCCAGCAGACGAAAGTGGACAAGTTCATTAAGGTATATTGCCTGCTCATTGCATCGGCGCCGGCATTTTGGGTGGGGCTTCTCATCCTGATGGTATTTGCCGTATGGCTGGGCTGGTTTCCCATTGCCCTGGGTACGCCGATCGGCAAGGAGGCGGCAGCGGTTACCATTGGCGACCGCTTATACCATCTGGTATTGCCGGCGGTTACTTTAGCGGTCACAGGAACTTCCCAGATTGCCCTGCATACCAGGCAAAAATTAATAGATGTACTAAACAGCGACTATGCTGTATTTGCTGCGGCCCGCGGTGAAACGAAATGGCAGATTGTGTATCATCACGGCTTGCGTAATATCCTTTTGCCGGCTGTTACCCTGCAGTTTGGTTCCATCAGTGAATTGTTCGGCGGTTCGGTGCTTGCTGAAACTGTCTTTTCCTATACGGGACTGGGCTATGTGGCCGTCGTTGCCGGGACAAAACTGGATTTGCCTCTGCTCCTGGGGATTACGCTGTGCAGCGGGTTTTTCGTCTTTGCCGGCAACCTGATTGCCAATCTGCTGTACCCATTGATCGATCCGCAAATCAGGGAGGGGATGGCGCATGAGTAATAGGGGCTGCCAGGCTGTTAATACGAGTATATCCTTTTGGCAGTGGAACCTTCGTACCCGTACGCTGGCAACTGTTGCCAGCGCATTATTGGTCTTAGTCATCATTGCCGCCGCAGGAGCGCTGATTGACCCTTCCGCCTATGCACCGCAATTTCAGCAGAAGAATCTGTCGCCATCGCTGGCGCATCCCTTCGGAACGGACTGGATGGGGCGCGATATGTTCATGCGTACCGTAAAGGGACTGTCCACCAGTTTGTGGATCGGATTGCTGGCAGCGACTGTCAGTTCGGTCATTGCTGTTATGATGGGGGTTGCGGCAGCCACGATGGGACGCAGGACCGACAGTTTCATCCTCTGGCTTGTGGATTTAATACAGGGTATTCCTCACCTGATTTTATTAATGCTCATTTCCTTCGTGCTGGGCAAAGGCATGCTGGGGGTATGGATGGGAGTGGCACTGACTCACTGGCCGATGCTGGCGAGGGTCATCCGGGCGGAAGTATTGGCTGTGCGCCATTCCCAGTATGTGCTGGCAGCCGGAAAACTGGGTTCAAGCCGCTGGAAAACCGCCGTCAGGCATATCCTGCCTCATGTTGTGCCGCAGTATATCGTGGGATTGATTTTGCTTTTTCCTCATGCCATTTTGCATGAAGCGTCCATCACCTTCCTGGGATTCGGACTGCTGCCGCGTGAACCGGCGGTGGGTATTATCCTGTCTGAATCCATGCGGTATCTGACGGCGGGAATGTGGTGGCTGACCGTACTGCCCGGCGCATCCCTGCTCACGATGGTACTGCTGTTCGATCAGATCGGCGAAAATCTGCAACGGCTGCTGAAGCCGGCAGGCGCCCAGGAATAGGAGGAAAAAGGATGGCAAACAATGATGCTGCGCCGGTCTTGGATATACAGAATCTTTCTGTTAAATTCCGTATGTATGACAGGGGGCTCAGGCAAAGTGAGCTTCAGGTTATTTCCGATATTACCCTGAATATTAAGGCCGGGGAAATTGTGGCAGTCGCCGGATCATCCGGCAGCGGCAAGAGCTTGCTTGCCCATGCGGTTTTGGGGATTTTGCCGAAAAATGCTGTTGTCAGCGGCAGTATGAAATATTGTGGAACGGAGCTTACGCCGGCAGCACAGGCGGGTTTGCGGGGACGCGATATCGCGCTGGTGCCTCAGTCGGTCTCTTACCTTGATCCGCTGAAAAAAGTCGGTCCTCAGGTGCAGGGCTTGTATGGCACGAAAGAACAGCAGTCTCAGGTATTTAAACGTTTTGAACTGGCGGAAGAAACAGCGGAAAAATATCCGTTTCAGTTGTCGGGCGGCATGGCGCGGCGGATCCTTGTTTCCACTGCGGTTATCAGTGACGCAAAGCTTATTATCGCCGATGAACCAACCCCGGGACTCAATCCCGAAATTGCGGCGACGACCATGAAAATTTTCCGGGATCTGGCTGACGAAGGCAAGGCGGTCATGCTGATTACCCACGACATTGATCTGGCCTTTCTGGTTGCCGACCGGATTGCGGTATTTTATGCAGGCACAACAGTGGAAATCGCCCCTGTTGCCGATTTCATCCAGGGTGGTGACGCCCTGCGGCATCCTTACAGCCGGGCTTTGTGGAATGCTTTGCCGCAAAACGGCTTTAAGCCGATTGCGGGAGGCCAGCCTTATGCCGGCAGCCTGGAGTGCGGCTGCCCCTTTGCAGCGCGCTGCAGCCATTGCTCAGTGGAATGCACTGCCGCCGCAACGATAAAAATGCAGAACGTCAGGGGTGGGGAGGTGCGCTGCTGCCATGCTACTTGAGGCAAAAAATATCAGTTATCGCTATCGGCAGGGGCCGTGGATATTAAAAGAGGTTACTTTATCCGTGGGGGAAGGCGAGCAGGTCGGTCTGGTCGGCCCGTCCGGGTACGGAAAAAGTACATTATCCCGAATATTGGCAGGCTATATTAAACCGGCATCCGGCGAAGTACTGCTTGATGGCCGAGAACTGCCGACAGAGGGACACAGTCCGGTGCAGCTGATCTATCAGCACCCGGAAAAGGCAATCAATCCTTTGTGGCGTATGAAGGATATCTTAAACGAAGGCTGGGTTCCGGACCAACGCATACTGGATTCCATGGGCATTGAACCGGGCTGGCTGGAGCGGTGGCCCAGTGAATTATCCGGTGGTGAGCTGCAGCGTTTCTGCATTGCCCGGGTACTAGGCCCCAAGACGAGGTTTTTAATCGCCGACGAAATGAGCACCATGCTGGATGTGATCACCCAGGCTCAGATATGGGAGCTGATGCTCCGCATCGTGGAAGAACGCCGTATGGGCCTGATTGTAGTTACCCATAATAAAGCATTGGCGCAAAATGTATGCACTCGTATTATTTCTTTGCCGGAATTGAATAAATTGAATACTAATGCGGGCTTCCCGCAAAATGAGGAGTGATGAACATGAACAAGCCTGAGCCGGTTTATGATGCCTGGGTGAAGGATGCAACAGGCGAAAATGAAATGGAAGAAAGGCATCGCCCCGGCTGGCAAGCTGTGATTGATGCCATGAAGGAGCAGCAGCTGACGGAAGCCAATGTTTTGGATTTTGGCTGCAATCAGGGCGGATTCCTGCGGTATTTATATGAGCGGAAACCCTTTAAAAAAGCAACCGGCATTGATCTTGGAGCAAAATCAATAGCCATTGCGGAACAACGCCGTGGTCAGCTGCCGCTTAGATATGCTGTTACCGGTTCGCCTGAAAAGCTTGGCGAGCGGTTTGATATCGCCTTTAGCTTATCCGTGATTTATCTGATTGGCGATCTGGCGGAGCATGCTGCCAAGATCAAGCTCTCACTCAATCCGGGCGGCGTGTATTACGCGACCTATACAGATTATCATGATAATCCAAGCGCGGCTCATTTTCTGCAGGCAATTTCACAGGATAGTGTGTTAAAGCCCTACCTGCACACGATTGATGCGATTGCTGCAGCTTTTTTTGCGGCAGGCTTCCAGGTCGGCGTCAAAAAAATGATCCCTGCCGATTTTGTTGAACTGGCGCCGCAGCAAAAATATATTTTGTGCAATGCCGATTACATGAAGGCCAAGTACGAATCAGCCTACCTATTCCGTTTCAGCCTGCCCCGGCTTGACGAAGACGGGCATGGCTAACCGGATATTCCGGACAATAAAGCCA
>NZ_AFGF01000082.1 GCF_000219125.1 Acetonema longum DSM 6540 | reverse complement strand
TTCCCGATTCAGGGCTGCAGATAAGTAGGAGATATTAAGTGCGGTGAAAGGGGTTATTGTTCTATATGTATATTAGTACCCGCGGGTGGGCAGAAGCCAGTCCGGCGGCTGTGGCGATAAAAATGGGAATGGCTCCTGACGGAGGGCTGTTTGTACCTGTTGCCGTTCCTGCTGTAGATGCCGCTTTTCTCCATAGTTTAACCAGCCTTGACTATGAACAGCGGGCGGTAAAGATTCTTGCCTTATTCCTGACGGATTACTCGGTACCGGAATTGCAGGACTGTGTTCATGCCGCCTATGGCGGTACGTTTGATCCGGCCGGTGTAGCTCCTGTCCGGCAGGTGGCCCGGGGAACCTTTGTGCTGGAATTGTGGCATGGCCCGACCTGCGCCTTTAAGGATATGGCCTTGCAGCTCTTGCCGCAACTGCTGCTGCAAGCACTGGAAAAAACCAACGAGGCCGCCGATATTGCCATCCTGGTGGCTACATCCGGTGACACGGGCAAAGCGGCGCTGGAAGGGTTTAAAGATGTAGACAGGACCCGTATCGTCGTGTTTTACCCGGAAGAAGGAGTAAGTCAAATTCAGCGCCTGCAGATGGTGACCCAGGAAGGCGGCAATGTGGCGGTAGCGGCGGTGAGGGGGAATTTTGACGATGCTCAGACCGGTGTTAAGCGGATCTTTAATGATCAAGAGCTGAGTCAGCGGCTGGCAGCTATCGGCGTCAGGCTTTCTTCCGCCAATTCCATCAACTGGGGCCGGTTAGTGCCGCAAATCGTTTATTATTTCAGCGCTTACGCCGACTTGGTTCGTTCCGGCGCTATCCGGACGGGGCAAAAGGTCAATTTTGTCGTCCCTACAGGAAACTTCGGCAACATTCTGGCCGGCTATTACGCCAAGCGGATGGGTTTGCCGGTGAATAGACTGATTTGTGCCTCCAATCATAACAATGTGCTCACAGATTTCATCCGGACCGGCGAATACAATCGGAACCGCCCCTTCCATAAGACGATATCGCCTTCTATGGATATCCTGATTTCGAGCAATCTGGAACGGCTGCTTTATCACTCTACCCAGGGTGATGTCAAGCGGGTGTCAGCCTGGATGAACGGCCTCAATCAGCAGGGCAGCTATAGGGTGGATGAGGAGTGTCTGCAAACGATCCGGAATACATTCTGGGCTGACTGGACCGATGATCCTTCCGCCCAGTCGGTGATTCAGCAAGTCTGGCGCGACCACAACTATGTGCTTGATCCCCATACCGCGGTCGCCTGGCAGGCGGCGGCAGGATATCAAGCCGCCACCGGCGACGATACGGTCAATATCATTGTATCCACCGCCAGTCCTTTTAAATTTGGCGACAGCGTTCTGGCGGCTTTGGCCGGCAATGAATCCCTGGCCGGAAAAGACGAGTTTCAATTGCTGCAGGAACTTTCCCGTCTGACCGGCTGGGCTATTCCGCCGGCATTAGCCGGATTGGCCCGTAAACCGGTGAAGCACCAGCGGGTTTGCGAGAAAGCGGATATGCCGGAGTGCGTCCGGCATATATTGAGCAAATAAAAATAACACCGGCTTGGCTGAATGCAGGCCGGTGTTATTTTTGCTGCGGCAGTGTCTGTTTCAGGGGCAAGACCGGAATAAACAAATCGGCCTGTTGCTCCACCCGCTGCAGAACAGCCTGACTGTCAAAAGCCAATAACTCCGGGTTACCGATCTTCAGCACCGTCTGAACCTCAGTCTCTGTCACCGGGATGGATAACAGTAGGCTTTTCCCGCGCTCGCAGGGAGTAGACGCACTCGGTAGTTTTCGCTTTATTTGGCACGTTTCTTCCTCTTGGGTTTTCCCTCGGATTTTGTTTCAATGGCAGCCAGACTGGCTTCTAAGGCGGCCATCAGATCAATGACTTTGCCCTGCTGTTTTTCCGGGACCGGCTGAACGGCAAAGGTTTGACCCTCGGCCTTGCTTTCGATCAAATCCAGGATTCGCTGACGATATTCATCTTCATATTTTTGTGGTTCGAATTCAGCCGACAGAGACTGGATGAGCTGCTCCGCCATGGCCATTTCCCGTTCGTTTAGCCGGATATCTTCCTCCGGCAAGCCTTCCAGTTCTTCCGGTTTGACAACTTCGTCCGCGAACAGCATAGTGGAAAGGGTCAGGAGTTTTGGCCCTGAGCGGGCAGAGTGGGAGGGGCGGATGACAGCCAGATACTGTTTGTTGCGCAGCACCATTTTGGCTATGGCTACTTTCCCCGATTTTTCCATGGCTTTTAACAGCAGAGAGTAGGCTTTGCCGGCGCCTTTGTCCGGGGTCAGGTAATAGGGCCGTTCATAGTACATGGGATCGATCTGGGTAAGCTGGACAAAATCTTCAATGTCAATGCGGCGGGTTGTTTTGGGATAAACCGCTTCCATTTCCTCGGGACGGATCATAACGTATCGATCAGGCGAAACTTCATACCCTTTGGTGATCTCGGTATTGGCCACTTCAGCCCCATCGGTTTCGCAGACCCGTTTCAGGCGGATTTTGCATCCGTCAGAAGCCCGCAGCTGCTGAAAATGGATGGTTTTTCGCTTCACGGCATTGTAGAGCTTTACCGGTATATTAATTAATCCGAAACTGATGGCGCCATTCCAAACGGGTCGAGGCAAATCACCCACATCCTTTCGGGTTATTCCCTGATAACATGGCCGGGATCGTTCTGATAACGCAAACTGTAAAACACTGTCTTTTTGTGCGATGGTCTGTTGTTAGTATTATGAGATATGGGTTGAAATATCATGACAGCTTGTATTTTTTTGTTTACAATCACCGGGTTTTTCATCTTTTACAGGAATTTTCCCAAAGATATAGAATCTTACACTGTAACAATTGACAAGAAGCGACAGTGGCTACCTGAGGGGGGCAGTTTATGCGCATGCATCGGCTGTTATTCATCATAATGACCATAGTTGCCGGGGCCGTTTCTTTCCCGGCCTGCCCGACGGCGGCTCTGGCGGAGTTCAAAGAAATTGTAGCCGAAGGGTCCTATACTATGGGCGAGGGCGAAACCATGAAAGTCGCCCAGGAAAGAGCTCTTACCGATGCCAAACGGATGGCGGTGGAACAAGCCGGGACCTATGTGGAAAGCTACTCTAAAGTGAATGAATACCGCCTGACCGAGGATGAGATAAAAGTGGTTGCCTCCGGGATCATGGAAGTGGAAGTTTTGAGTGTAGACAAGGTTCTGATTGGCGACGGCATTCGTTTTCGCGTAAAAATTCGAGCCAAGGTCTCGGTCGATAAAATTCAGGACATCAAGCAAAAGCTGGAAGAACGTTCTATGATGGAAGAGTACAAGAAATTGCAGCTTGACTATGCGCGAATGCAGCAAGAGCTGGAAGCATTAAAGCGGCAGCTGCAGGAGGCGCAAACCTCCCGGGAGAAGAAAGCTGTCCAGAAAAAAATCGCCGGCAATGAGACTGAATTTACCGCCGCCGATTGGGTTGCCCGCGGACATAACGAGCAGATTAACGGTGACTATCAGTCGGCCATTGCATCCTACAGCCAGGCGATCAAACTCAATCCCCAGGAAGCCAAGGCCTATTACAACCGGGCCAGCTGTTATTACGAGCAGGCTCAATTTCCGCCCGCCATTGAAGATTACCGGCAGGCTGTGCGCCTAAACCCCCAACATGCCTTAGCTTACTATTTTCTGGCGGCTTCACTGGAATCTTCCGGCAAACGGGTTGACGCACTTCCGGTCTATCAGCAGTTTTTAGAGTTGGACCAGGGACAGGATACGGAAAAAAATAATCATGCCAAAAGCCGGATGGCGCTGTTGCAGCAAGATCCGGAAAAATCGGCGGTAACACCGGCCGATAATGCAAAGAGTCAGGAACATGAGACGAAAGCATCGACTGGTAATAGTGCAGGGACTCAGGAGACTGAGGTGAAAACGCCGGCAGGCAGTGCAGAGACTCCGGAAAATGAAGCGAAAGCGCCGGCAGGCAGTGGAACAGAGGCCCCGGGAAATCAGGCGGAACCACCGGCAGGCAGTGGAACAGAAACCCCGGGAAATCAGGCGGAACCACCGGCAGGCAGTGGAACAGAAA